>DASXWB010000526.1:0-10245 GCA_036503915.1 Lacipirellulaceae bacterium
CACCGCCGACTTTGAGGGATGGCGAGTCTTGATTCTTACAAATGCCAAGCAAGTACCTATGCATTTGTGAACGCAGCGCCGCGTCGCGCAGAAATGGTTGGCGATGCTTGGTCGAAAACACGATATGCACGTAAATCTGGACCAAGGATTGCGGCATGTCATTGTTCCCGAGCTGCCGTTACGCCGAACGCGTTACATTCCAAAGCCCGGCGTCGCGCAGCGCACGCTGGGTCACCTACGGCGTTCGACATGCGCTACGCCGAAGGCGTTACATTCCAAAGCCCACGGGTAAGCCGGAGCGGCGCTTCGCCGCGCAGGCGCCACCCTGGGTAGGCGACCAATAAAGATCATTCAACCTCAACGGGGTTGCACAATAATTGTGGAACCTACGTTGGGGTTCGAATAATTCATTTGGCATCGTTGCCCCAGGGTGCGCCCTTCGACAAGCTCAGGGCGACCCTTGGCTTTGGGATGGAACGTCTTCGGCGTTCAAAAGAAGGTCGCTAGGCGATTGCGCCCTGATCGCAATGAAATCCGGATCATGCCGCAGCGGTTGAAATCCGTTTCGTCGGCGCCCACAAATGCGCGTTTCACCATCACCGAAGCCGGCCGTCGATTCCTGGACGCACTGAAATCGCCAATCCGCATTCCAGAATCTTTTCTCCGTGTCCTCCGTGCCTCCGTGGTGCATTACAGAGCTAAGAGCGGAGAGTTGCGAGCCAGAGCCTTATCTGTTTGATGCCCGCTCCACCGGTTTATTCTCTCTTGCCTCCGTTACCTCCTGTTAAATCAAAGCCCGCGCACAGAAGTCTTGTTCCGCACATGAAGTCAGATCGACTATCGGACGATTCACGATCAAGGCGTTCAACAGGAGGAAGCAGAGTGCGCCGAGGTCATTCTCTCCCGCTACCTCCGCTCCCTCCTGTTCAATCTGTCTTGCCGACACCGGACACCCGACACCCGACATTCCTCCGCACCCCCTCATACCATATTCAGTGGCCGATTCCAAACTTTTTCTTTGGCTCGCGAGCAAGCGAAAATTGATCTCGTTTTTGCCCGCTAACTTTTGACAAATTCCCACCGCCCGCAACTGCTGCTCTACTCCACTGCCGCTCTGCCGCTCTTCCCCATCCCCCCTGGCTCTCACATCTACGCTCCCAGCTCCCCACTCTCCCCATCCGCCCTCGCCCCACGCTCTCTCCCCTCCGCCAGCGCTCCCCCGCGCTCTCCCATCCGCTCTATCCTCTCCGCTCCTCGCTCCCCGCTCCTGCCTCCCGCCGGATCATTTGCACAAATCGCTCGGCCGCTGGCGAAAGGGCCGCGCCCTTCCGCAGCACCACGCCGTAGCTGCGCTTGGGAAACCAACGTCCCATTGGCACACAATGCAAATGGTCCGCGCCCGTCAAACAGTGGCTCATCACGATGGAGATCCCGAGGCCCAATTCGACGTATTTTTTGATCACATCGTAGCCGCCGACCTCCAGCTTCACGTCATATTCCAGCGAATGCTGCGCAAAAACCGTCTCCACGACGCGGTACGTGCTCTGGTTCTTCGGCGGCAATATGAGCGGATATTTGGCGATGTCCTTGAGCGTCACGCGAGCCTGGCCCGCCAGCGGGTGGTCCAGCCGCGTAATGAGCATTGGCTCGTACGTGACCAGCGGATGGAACTGGATGTCGGCCGGCGTCTCGAACATCGGCCCGACCGCAAAGTCGACATCGCCTTCGCGCAAAAGCGCAAGGCCGGCTTTGCCCGTCACGTTGTGCAGCCGCACGTCGACCTGCGGGTATTCGCGTGTGTATTTTTCCACGAACGGCGGCAGCAAATACTGGATTGTCGAGCCGCCGGCGGCCACATTTACCGTGCCTCGCTCGGCCGAATCCCGCAGCGCGGCAAAGGTCTCATCCAGTCCGTCGATTGATTCCACAAGCGGCCGGGCCAACTCCAAGAGCCGCTGGCCGTCGTGCGTCAGCTCGATACGTGGCCCGCGGCGCGTAAAAAGCTGCGCGCCCAACTGACGTTCCAAGGCCTTGATCTGCAGCGACACGGAGGGCTGGCTCAGCCCCATTTTCTGGGCCGCTTTGGAAATGCTTCGGCTGCGGGCCGCATAGCAAAAGCCCCGCAGCTGCTGCAGCCTGTTTTGCTTGTATCGCGAGTTCGAATGGGCCATGTTGCTGGATAAAAACCCGGGAAACCGGCTGGTGGGCCGCATCGGCCTCAATCTTCGGTTTTACATGCACAATTGGGACTGTCAATGATTGCAGCAAAGGTCATAGCCCTCACAAATAGTTGCTCCAGCTCAGGGCGGCAAAATGGGGCTAGTCGGCCGGTTGGCCACGAGGTATTCTTTCTCATCTGCGGCGGCTTGGCATTCTATGCCGGCTTCCGCCTCAAACGCGGGCGATGCGGTCATCGCCTCCCGCCTAGTGCCCGTCTCAGTCCGAAACCGTTTGTCCCGGTCTGAGACACCAGTCGCAGCCAGGTTCGACGCACGTCACTGGCCTGCCGTTAGATTTTCATAACAACCAAATTGCTTGACGGTCGTACTTTTTCGAGCGTATGCGGGGATTGCCCCGCTCGCCGCGCTCGTGCCTGGTACGCGTGTTGCCTTAGCCGCTCAATAGTTTAGTCGCTCAACGGAAAGGACGATGATGACTCGCGTTGGAGATACTTCTTTGCGTCGCGCGGTTCCACTATTGTTGGCACTCTTTGCCGGCGTTGTGACAACCCAGTTGATGCCGCCGTATCGCGACATCGCGTACGCGCTGAATGAAGCCAAAAAATCTGCGCCCGCGAGTCCGGGCAATAACTTTTCCGGCATGACAGGAATTGATGTCGACCTGCGTCATTTGCAATTTGCCGGGCGGCTCGGCTGATTGATTTTGCTCTCTCCGCGACGCGTACCAACAAGATAGCCCAGCAGCCGGCCACGTTAAGTGCCGGCTGCTGTTGTTTCCGCCGCCGGCCGGATAGTTGCATAATCGGTGCTCCGCTTTTCGAATGTGAACAGGAGGATGAATCGTGTCCGTAACAACGTCACCCGCACGTGATCTAGACGAAGTCAAAGTCGCAGGCTTTTCACAGCGCCTTGTCGACATGCTCAGCAGCGGCGCGCTGACGCTGATGATCAGCATCGGCCATCGCACGGGCCTTTTCGACGCCATGTCCGACCTGCCGCCTGCCTCATCGGAAACGATTGCCCGCCAGGCCGGCCTCAGCGAACGGTATGTCCGCGAGTGGCTCGGCGCGATGGTCGCCGGCCGCATTGTGAAGTTCGATCCGAACGCGCGCACCTATGAACTGCCGGCCGAGCACGCCGCATGCCTCACGCGCGGCGCGGTGCCCGCCAATTTCGCAGCAACCATGCAGTGGTTCGCGGTGCTCGGCGGCGTCGAGGACAAAATCGTCGAAAGCTTCCGGCGCGGCGGCGGCGTGCACTACAAGGAGTTTCACCGCTTTCACGAGGTCATGGCGGAAGAGAGCGCCCAAACCGTCGTCGCCGCCCTGACCGATCGTATCCTGCCGCTGGTTGAACGGCTTTCCGACAAGCTGGCGCGCGGCATCGATGTTTTGGACATCGGATGCGGCAGCGGCCGGGCCGTCTGTCAACTGGCGGCGGAGTTTCCCAAAAGCCGCTTCGTCGGCTACGACCTGTGCGAGGACGCCGTCGCAGCCGCCCGCGAGGAGGCCAAACGCCGCAACCTCACCAACGCACGTTTCGAAACGCGCGACGTATCGCGCCTAGGTGAAAGTGAAAAGTTCGACTTAATTACAGCCTTCGACGCCATTCACGACCAGGCGAAGCCTGACGTCGTGTTGCGCGAGATCGTCGCCGCCCTCCGCCCCGGCGGCACGTTCCTCATGCAGGATATTCTGGCGTCGAGCCATGTCGAAAACAACATCGACAATCCGCTCGCACCGCTCCTTTACACCATCTCGACGATGCACTGCATGACCGTCTCACTCGCTCAAGGCGGCGCGGGCCTGGGCACGTGCTGGGGGCGCGAGCTGGCCGAAAAAATGCTGGCGGACGCCGGCCTGCGCGACATCGTCGTCGAAAAACTGCCCCACGACGACATGAACTACTATTACATCGCGCGCAAATAACAGAGTCAGACTTCCGACCGATTAAGTCAGTCTGATTCCTTCCCCCTTGCGGGGAGAGCCGGGGGAGGGGGAAATCGGCGGCGCTACACGTCAAACTTAATTCCCTGCGCCAGCGGCAGCGCATCGGAATAGTTGACGGTGCTGGTGACGCGCCGCATGTAGGCCTTCCAGGAATCGCTGCCCGATTCGCGCCCGCCACCGGTCTCTTTTTCGCCACCGAAAGCGCCGCCAATCTCCGCGCCGCTCGTGCCGACGTTCACGTTCACGATGCCGCAATCCGAACCGGCGGCCGAGCAGAATCGCTCTGCCTCGCGCACGTCGCGCGTGAGAATCGCCGAGGAGAGGCCCTGCGGCACGCCGTTGTGAATTCGGATCGCGTCCTCAAAATCCAAATAGCGCATCAAATACAAAATCGGCGCAAAAGTCTCCTGCTGAATGATTGGCGCTTCCGGCGAGATCTCGACCAGCGCGGGCCGTACGTAATAGCCGCCAGTCGGCACACCGTCGGTCACTCGTCCGCCCCCATGAATCGTGCCGCCCTGCTCGCGCGCGGCGACCAGCGCTGATTCCATCGAGCGATAAGCCTGTTCATCAATGAGCGGGCCCACCAATACCCCGTCGCGCCGGGGGTCGCCGATCAGCAGCCGGCTATAGACGCTCAAAATCCGGTCGCGCAGCTGATCAGCGATCGTGTTGTGGACGATCAGCCGCCTGAGCGTCGTGCAGCGCTGTCCGCAGGTACCCGCAGACGCAAAAACTATCGACCGCACGGCCAATTCCAAATCGGCCGAGGGCGCGACGATCATTCCATTGTTGCCGCCTAGCTCTAACAACGTACGCCCGAGTCGCCCGGCCACGGTTCGCGCCACCGCGCGGCCCATCGGCACCGAACCAGTGGCCGATATCAGCGGCACCAGCGGCGATCCCGCGAGGCTCTGGCCGACGTCGGATCGGCCGATTATAAGATTCGAAATACCCGTGGGCACGCCCGGTGTCTGCTCGATAACGCGCTGTACAAGCGCCTGGCATGCAATTGCGGAAAGGGGCGCCTTTTCCGATGGCTTCCAGACTATCGGGTCGCCGCACACCAGCCCAAGCATCGCATTCCAGGCCCATACCGCAACCGGAAAATTGAACGCGGTGATCACGCCCACCGGCCCCAGCGGGTGCCAATACTCGGCCAGTCGATGGCCTGGGCGCTCGCTGGCAATCGTCTTGCCGTAAAGCTGGCGGCTCAGGCCGACAGCAAAATCGCAGATATCGATGACTTCCTGCACCTCGCCGCGGGCTTCGGCCGCGATCTTGCCAACCTCCAGCGTGACGAGCTCCGCCAAGGGTGCTTGATGCTCGCGGAACGCGTTGCCGATTTGACGCACGAGCTCGCCGCGCACCGGCGCCGGCGTATCGCGCCACACGGGAAATGCCGCGTTAGCACAGCGTATCACGGCGTCCACCTGACTCGCCGAAGCCGAGGCAAGTTGGCCCAGCGCGCCGCCGTCAATCGGCGAGCTTGCCGCCAGCAATTCACCGCTGCCCGCTTGCCACTCGCCGCCGACTCCGATCGCACGCAGCTCTGTCCCAACCCCCAGCTTTTTCAAAACCTCAATCACTACTCCACTACTCCGCTACTGCTCTACAGCTCTTCCGCCTAATCCTCTTCGCCCACCACGCCGCTGCTAAAACGCGTCGCCATCCGCGATTCATAATATTGGCCGAAGCGATTGGTAAGGAACTCGCCGAACTGCACATCTTCCTGTCGTACCAAACCTCGTCGCGGTAACCTGCCGGCCACATGCAAATCCAGCACGGCGCAGATCCCCGCGGCCGTCGTGATTTGAATCGCGCTCCACAGCTCGTCACCAATCTGCTGATGATAAATCTTACGGGCGTCGCTCTTCTGGACCAGCAGGCCCTTGCGCCAGCCTGTGACCGTGCAAAAAGTGACCACGACGTCCTGGAAGGTCACCGGCACAGCCCGCTCCAAAATCTGCTTGAGCTGTTCGCGATGACTGCACAACTGCAGCTCGTCGACGAGCAGTTTCATCTGATTACAATGGCCCAGATAACGGACGGTTTTGTAATTCAGCTCGCGAACTCTTCCTTCCAGCGTGTCGCAAAGCGTCCCCAAGCCGCCGCTGGTATTGAAGGCTTCATAGTGAACGCCGTCGAGTGAAAAGTGTTCCAGCCCTTCCAGCGGGAGCACGTCGATCCGCTGCCCGCCGTGGATCGCTTCGCACGGGTTGCAGTATTCGTTGATCAGCCCGTCAGTCGACCAGGTGAGGTTGTACTTCAGCTTGCCGGTGGGAAACTGCGGCAACGCGCCAACGCGCATCTGCACCGTCTCGACGCGTTCGAACCATTTGAGCAAATCGTTGGCGACAATAGATATGAAGCCCGGAGCCAGCCCGCATTGCGGCATAAAGATCTGTCCAGCTGCCGCTTTTTCGGCAATCGCCGCTACGGCGTCGCTCGTTGCGACGTCTTCGGTGAGATCAAAATAACTAATGCCGGCCTGCAGCGCCGCGCGGGCCACCGGCGGGTTGTATTGAAAACTCAGCGCCGAGATGACCGTCTCGACTCCCTGCATCGCAGCCGACAGATCGGCCGACTTGGCCGCATCCAATTGCCGCGTCGCCACTCCGGTAAGCTTCGCAACGCGCTCCAGCGCCGATTTGCTGATGTCGCCGACCACCACGTCGTAATCGCCCGAGTCAACGAGCAATCGCGAGATCATGCGTCCGATCTTGCCGGCGCCCAGTAGCAGTACGCGATGCATGTTCAGTTACCGGTTACGTTTTTGTCGGAAAAATTGCCGGTCGCCACGCTGGTTATTGACTGCCGGGCCGCCGATGGGCCGAGGGCGCCCAACGGAAGCCCGGATCGACGGAGCAAATGCTTGCACCCAGGATCATTCGTTGCGCAGACATTAATAACTTGTAAAGCCCGCACAAAGCCGCCTGCGCCGGCAGTTCCTTTTACAGTATAATTCAGCGGGACAAATGCTCCCCAGCCCAATCCAAAACGTGGCAGCATGTTGGCAACCAAAGAATCCGGTTTTGACGAGTTTACGTGGCAAGTGCAGCCGGCGGCGGCGCGCTGGGTCGAGCGCACGATTGCCCAACTTGCCGACCGCAATCCGCTCATTCGTCGCATTGCAGATGCGCTGCACGATCATACGGGCACGCGACTGGTCGATTGGATCGATCACTTCGCGCTCGACGCGGCGGTGTTCCCCGATGTTGTGGGCGAATTGACCCCGGTCGGTTACGTGCCTCTCACGCAGCAAGGATCCGTGTGGCGTCATCCGCTTGGTATGTTTCCGCCGATCGTCACCGACATCGGGTGCATCGGCCTGGCGCTGCGCTGCGATTTGGTCGATGCGGCCCGACTCGCGCTGCCCGCGACGCTTGGTCGGCCGCCGATCGACGGCGAGCAAGTGATCGGTCGCCGCGGCAGCTTCTTCCGCTACGTGGCGATCGATTCTCATACCGATTGCGAAGTCTGGATCGTCGAGCGGCATGGATACGCCGGTTTTGAATTTGCGCAGTCCGGAGACGAACAGATTCACGAAGTGGCCAGGCATGCGGAACTTTTTCGCCGGCGCCAGCGCGCGTTCCAACAACCAGGTGACGGATTCGAACATGCCTCGCGACTTTTCGCCGCCGCCGCGTCCGATTTGGGCACCGCCTGGGCCTGCGACTTGTTTTTCGCCGCCGAGCGTGAATATTGGCAGAGCCGCAATCGCGCCGGCCAGTTGCAATACGAGCGTCAACAGCGTTTGGGCCTCGGCTGGGCCAATCACGACCATCACACGTATCGCTCGAGCCGGGCTGCCTTCCCGCGCCTCATTGCCACTCTCGAGCAAATGGGCTTCATCTGCCGCGAGCGGTTTTACGCCGGAAGCGACGCGGGCTGGGGAGCGCAGGTTTTGGAACAGCCCGATTGCCGCGTCGTTATTTTCGCCGACGTCGATCTGTCGCCGGAGGAAGTGGCCGGCGACTTCGCGCACGAGCCGCTCGCTGAGCGAAGCCAACTTGGCACCGTGGGCCTGTGGTGCGAACTGCATGGCGAGGCGTTTCTGGAAGCCGGCATGCATCACCTCGAGTGCCAGTTCGATTTCGACGCGGCCCGCGCGCAACTGGCCGCGCTGGGCATCGAATCCATGGCGCCCTTCACCGATTTTCCATTTTTGAAGCAGGCCTTCACCAAGGGCGAGATGTGGCCTGTTGACCCGTTGCGAATCGCGCGACTCTTGGGCGATGGCCGCATCACCGGGGAGCAGGCAGATCGCTTCCGGCGCGAGGGTGCGCTCGGCTCGCACCTGGAAATCCTCGAGCGCAACGACGGCTACAAGGGCTTCAATCAAACAGGCATCAGCGAAATCATCACCCGCACCGATCCACGCCGAGTGATTGGGGCCTAGACCAGCAGTTCGCAACATACGGAGAGATTTAGCGTCGGCGGGCACAGATGCGAAGCGTCGGTCCGCTGCGATTGCAACATTCTGATCGCTCGAGAAATCGACAAACGCCCGGATGAACGTCAGCCAACAAAAAAGGGACCACGATTGCGGCACCGAGATTCCGCGCGAGTGGCTCGAGGAATTTGAAGCCGCCGCCAGGCGTCCACTCGAACAACGTTTCCGATATGCTTTCATTAAGACTTACAAGCCCGTGATGGATGATGCACGTTTTCGGGCATTCGATACGATGGCCGACTATCGCCGCTGGTGCGAAGCGAATCTGCCAAGTTGGTTAGGCTATGGGCGCGCTGAGTGAACTCGCAGTCGCGCCGAATCTTGCTGATGCACATATGGAACCGCCGCGACCCAGGCGGTTCGCAATCCTGGCTTATTCAGCCAGCCGCGATTGTGCCCTTTGCATGATACAATCCATCTCATGCCCGAGCCCTGTGCCAAACCCGAGCCTGCGTCATCGTGGCGATGGTTTCGCTTTTCCCTGCGCACCTTCCTGATTGGCGTCACGCTGATCTCGCTCGGTTTCTTCTTCTTTAACCGTGTGCAGAACGAGCGTCGCGCGGCCCGCGCAATCGCCGAGGCGCATGGACACATCGTTTACGACTGGCAAATCCTCCCTCCAGGCGCCACCCCCAAGACGCCGCCGCCCAAACCGCCAGGCCCGCAATGGGTGCGCAAGCGTCTTGGCCCCCATTGGTTCGACCGAATCGTCGAAGTGCGGCTCAATGAGTCCACCAATAAAAGCGACAAGAACCGATTCGCCGTCGTCGCACCGCACCTGGCAAAGCTTTCATCGCTGCGTTCGCTGACGCAATCGGGCGAAACATTCGATTCCAATGATTACCGTTTGCTAAGCCAGCTCATACAGCTTGAATCGCTGCGAGTGCGTCAAGAGAACGAGCTGCTTCCCCAACATGCGGCGGCAATCGCTCGGCTCACTGGTCTGCATGACCTCAGTCTTTCCGACATCAAGACGTCCCCCGAAGCTCTCCGAGAGCTGGCAAAGTCGCCACATCTGGAGAAATTGCAGATTACATGCTTCTATCATGGTCCAATCGCCGGTGGCTTGCAGACAAAATATCAGCTTCGCGACGATGCGGCCGAAGCGCTGGCCGCCTTTCCGATGCTCAAATCTCTAGAGCTTTACCTAACCCGAATCACCGACGAGGGCATGGAGAAACTGTGCCGGCTTTCGAAGTTGGAAAGGCTGACAGTGGGCAGCCCTCACATCACCAGCGCATCGTTCGATCACATCCGGAAACTGAAGCGCCTGACGGCACTCGGCACATGGGCATGGAAGATCGACGATGACGACCTCCAGAAGCTTTCGCAAATGCCGCAGCTGACGACTTTGGACTTGCTCACCCACCTAAGCGACAAGAGCGTGCCTCATGTAACCGCACTCGGCCAAATCGAGCGCCTCAGGCTTCGGGGCGAAGGTGTCACCGACGCTAGCGTGCCGCACCTGTTGCGACTCACTAAATTGCAATGGCTCCACCTCAGCGGCACGAGCATCAACAAGCTCGGCCCGGCGGCCAAACAGCTCAAACGAGCGTTCCCCAAATGCGCAATCCTCCTGCCAAAAACTGAAAAGGAAAAAGAGGCCGAGCGAGCGTTTAACAATTGGAGGTTCGGCGGCGGCAATCTTTAACGACGTCCC
>DASXWB010000527.1:0-3209 GCA_036503915.1 Lacipirellulaceae bacterium
GGAAGGGCACCATGTGGGAAGGCGGCTACCGCGTGCCGTGCATTATGCGCTGGCCCGGGAAAATTCCCGCCGGCACTACCTGTGACGAACTCGCAACCACACTCGATCTGGTGCCAACGATCACGCGGCTCATTGGCGCCGAGCTGCCGGGCGACCGAGTCATCGACGGCAAAGATGTTTGGCCGCTGATGTCCGGCGACGAAGATGCAGTGAGCCCGCACGAAGCTTTTTATTGCTATTACGGCGGAGCACTTTGCGCCGTGCGCGACCGCCGCTGGAAGCTTGTCTTCCCGCACGAGTACCGCAGCTTGGATGGCAAGCCCGGCGGTGCCGCCGGCAAACCGTCCGCTTACAGGCAATTGAAAACGGACAAGTGCCTGTTCGATTTGAAAAACGATCTTGGCGAAACAGCGAACGTGATCGATGATCATCCCGACGTCGTTGCCCACCTGGAAATGCATGCGGAAAAGGCCCGCTCAGCGCTAGGCGACACACTCACACGTCGAAAAGGTAATGAAGTTCGGCCCGCCGGCCAGTTAGCCGGGGTTGCCCAAAACGCCGTCGCCCCGTAACCTGCGGGTTTGCCCTTTCAATTAAGAACCGCTGTGCTTGCCATTCGGCCCCGAGCTCACGGCCGAGGGGCGGCTTAGCGCCACGCGCTGATGAGCGACGACATTCTTCAATCTCCAGCCCGCTCGCCGCTGCGGCGACTAACCGGCGTGCAAATCATCGGCACCGGCAGCTACGTGCCCGAACAGGTGGTCACCAACGAAGCGTTGGCTTCGCTGGGTTGCGACGCCGACTGGATTATCCAGCGCACCGGCATCCGCGAGCGGCGCCACGCGCCACCCGAGATTTCTACTGGTGACATGGCAGTAGCGGCCGCCGAGCGCTGCCTCAAAGCGGCGGACGTGGACCGCGGCGAAATCGACCTGGTGGTGCTGGCCACACTCTCGCCCGATTACTTGCTGCCGGCGACGGCGACGGCCGTGCAGGACCGCCTCGGGCTGAACTGCGCCGCGATGGATTTGTCGGCGGCATGTGCCGGGTTCATGTACGCGCTGGTCACTGGCATGCAGTTCGTCGCGACAGGCACGAGCAAGCTGGCGCTTGTCATCGGCGCTGACACGAACAGCCGCGTAATGGACCCGGCCGATAAGAAAACCTTTCCGCTGTTTGGTGACGGCGCCGGTGCAGTGCTGCTGGCCAAAGGCGGGGCCGATCAAGGGCTGATTTCCTACACTCTGGGAGCAGACGGGTCGGGCACACAGCTTCTCATTCGCCCGGCGGGCGGGTCGCGCGTTCCTCTCAACGGCTGCGGCGTAATTCCATCCGACTGGTTCGTAAAGATGGACGGCAGGCCCGTGTTCAAGTGGGCCGTGCGGCTGCTCCACGATTCGTCGCGGCAAGTGCTCGAAGCGGCCGGTCTCAAAACGTCCGACGTCGATCTGTGGCTGTTCCATCAGGCGAATATCCGCATTCTGGATGCGGCCGCCGACGCGCTGGCGATTGACCGCAACAGAATCGAAACCCACATCGACCGCTACGGCAATACTTCGGCCGGCAGCGTACCGATTGCTCTGGACGAAGCGCTTCGCGCCGGCCGCTTCACGCGCGGCGATTTGCTCCTGATGTGCGGCTTCGGCGGCGGCCTCTCCTGGGGCACAGCCCTTATGCGCTGGTAGGGCTGCGTAACGAGGTTGCCACAGGGATGCACGCGCCGAGAACAAAAAGGCTTCCCACTCGCAAGCAAGTCAAGCCAGCCGACACGTGGGACCTCTCCAGCCTCTACAAAAACGACGCCGACTGGGAGCGGGCGTTCACCCATTGGGAAGAGCAGGTTCCGCGCTACGTAAGCTTTCGCGGCACGCTGAGTGATGGTCCCGCCGCGCTTTCTAAGTGCTTGGAATTCGATAGCGACTTCGAACGATCGGGCGAGCAGCTGGGTACCTACGCTTACCTCAAGACGGCTGAAGACCTCGCCGACAGCAACTACCAGCGAATGCTCGGCCGCTACGAGCATGCCGCGACGCTCGCCGCCGAGGCGGCCAGCTTTCTCCGGCCGGAGATTCTCGCGCTTTCCACTGAAAAGCTTGATGAATATGTCAAGGCCAAGCAGCTCAAGCGGTTTCGATTGCAGCTGGAGCGGCTCATTCGTTACAAGCCGCATACGCTGGGCCCAGGCGAAGAGAAGCTGCTGGCGATGCAGCAGGAAATGGCCGGCGCCGCCAATCGCGTGTTTCGCCAGCTCACCGACGCCGACCTGAAGTTTGGCATGTGCCGCAACGAGAAGGGCGAATCAGTGGAGCTGTCACAGTCGACGTTATCTGTGTTCCTTCATTCGCCAAGCCGCGCGGTTCGCCGCCGGGCGTTCCATCAGTTCTACGAACAGTTTCAATCACATGAGAATTCGCTGGCGGCCGCGTTCTCAAGCTCTGTGCAAAAGGACGTTTACTATGCCCGCGCTCGCGGCTACCCGAGCGCCCGCGAAGCATCGCTTTTTCACGACAATGTGCCGGTGGCGGTGTACGACAACCTCATTGCCGCGGTCCGCAGCAAGCTACCGGCCGTGCACGGCTATTTCGATCTGCGCCGCCGCAAGATGCGGCTGCGCGATATCCACCATTACGACACGTACGTGCCGATCCTCAGCGAGCTGGAAACGCGCCACACGTGGAAACAAGCGGTGGACGTCGTGACCACGTCGCTCGTGCCACTTGGCGACGATTATTGCGGCGTACTGCGCGACGGCCTGGCCGGCCGCTGGTGCGACCGCTACCCGAACCAGGGCAAGCGCAGCGGTGCCTTCAGCAGCGGTTCCTACGACGGCTGGCCGTACATCCTCATGAATTACCAGCCGGACGTGCTGGACCACGTCTTCACGCTGGCTCACGAGGCCGGCCACTCAATGCACACCTACCTGTCAGCCAAGCACCAGCCATTTGAATATTACAACTACACGATCTTCGTGGCCGAAGTAGCCAGCACGTTCAACGAGCAACTGCTGAGCCGGCACCTGCTTGAGCGCGCGAAAGGCGACCTGCAGCGGGCCTATCTCATCAACCGCGAAATTGACGCCATCCGCGGCACGATCATCCGCCAGACGATGTTCGCCGAATTTGAAAAGATCGCCCACGAACTGGTGGAAGCCGGCGAGCCGCTCACCGTCGAACGTCTCAAAACCGAATACGGCAAACTGCTGACCGATT
>DASXWB010000528.1:0-2296 GCA_036503915.1 Lacipirellulaceae bacterium
ACCGCCCTGCTGATCGACGGCGGCTATGCGGCCTAAGCAGCCATGTGTTTTCCGGATCGGGTTAGCTGCCCGCGCCGGTGCTATTCAAAATGCGTTGCGTGATCACAAGTCGCACATTAAAAACAAATTGCAGTGGTTGAAAGTCACATCATTCTTTGAAGAACGGGGGCTGCCGCTAATGAAATTCCTGCTAACTCACTTCAGTCGGAAACATTTCAGGTTGGGAATCTTGTTTGGGTTGCTCCTTATTTCTGCACCGATTTTTGCGCAAGCCGCCGCGCCATCGTTAATCTCAAACGGCGATTTTGAAACAGGGGAAATCGCGCCCTTTAATTCGTTCTTCATGCAATCCAACGAGATGACCGCGCCGTCGACTTGGAATATTGTGAGCCACGACACACTGAATCCGAACTGGTCGGATTTCTTCGACCATACACGCGGCGATGCCAACGGGCACTTCTTTATATCGAACGGGCCCGAGGATTTCGAAGACCACACGCTGTTCGTTTCGCCCTTCGTCGAGCCTTTCACGGAATACCAGCTTTCGGGCTGGGTTTCCGCTGTTTCCTCGGACCCGCCTGAACGACTCGGAATCCGCATCTTCGACGGGATTGCCATGATCACTTACCGCGAATTCCCAATGCCCTCGACTCCGGGCGCTTGGCAGCCGTTCAGCCTCACATTCAATTCGTTTGGTGCGAGGCGTGTGGCTGCTTTTTTCTCCGGCACGGGCAGCTTGCGCAGCAATGATTTTGCGCTCGATGATATCAGCCTCGTCATTCCCGAGTCGAGCACTACGATGTATTTGGCGTTGGCGATTGTCGGCCAGGCGATCATCCGCCGGCGGAGCCGAATCCCATCGGCTTCGCCGCCGAACGACGAGTAGCCGCCGTCAGCTACATTGCGGCGGCCGAATGTCCGTGGTGATTTGGTCTATGTAATTGAGCCACCTACGCCGGACGCGCCGCTCGCACCCGATTTTAAAAGGCTGTCATAATGACTCTCGAAAAAATCACGCACATCCTGCGCAGCTTCGACGAAGCCAAGGCGCGCGAACTCTATGTCGATTTCCTGGGCTTCAAGGTGGACTCCACCATGCGGCTGGACACCCTGCACACGATGACCGCAGCCACCAGGCTCTACGAATCCGTCGGGTTCGTCCCCCGCGCGCCGTACTATGAGACGCCCCTTGTGCACACGATCTTTATGGAGCGTGGGTAGCGATAAACTGCAAGTTTGTGACCGAGATTTGACACAGAAAAACGCGTGACCAACGACGGCGGAATCGGCCCTTATATAATGAGCGGCCTGCGAGAAGAGTAAAAGCGGCGAGCATCCCCAAGTGCAATACGCGTTACCGGTGAGTGCTAATGATTTTTATGAAAGGCTGTTGTATGAAATCACCCAGATTGTCGGCACGCGGTCCGATTGGATCACTCCTATTGACCGCGCTCGTCGCGGCATTTCTGACACCTGCCGCAACGGCCCTCGCCCTGGATCAGCCGGAACTCGACGCCAACCGCGCGCTATGGGACTCGCACAACATAACGAACTATGATTTCCAGGCGCAAGTCGAATGTTTTTGCCCGCCCGACCTGGTGCGGCCGGCCGTCGTGTCGGTGCGCATGGATTCAATCGCCTCGGTGGTCGACGCCCAGACCTTCGAGCCGCGCAATCCGGCCGACTACCTCACCATCGACGCCATGTTCGACCGGCTGCAGCAAGCGCTTAACTCGGACGATCTTGTAATCGACGCCCAGTTTGACAGCACGCTGGGCCACCCGAGCTTTTTCAGAATCGACGAGCCAATCCTCGCCGATGATGAATATTCGTGGACAGTCGAGAAATTGACCGTGGTGCTGGAGCCGGGCGGCCTGGCGCTCGGTTTAGTGGCATTTGCAGTGCTCGCCGGAGCATTGCGAGTGCACCCAAGAAGGGCAGCAGATGCAGCGAGTATCGGAATAGCTATTGGAACGAGGCGCTCGATGCGCCTGCGTCACGGATGGAGCGGCTGGCATTCCACTTCGAGTTCGTCAAGCATCTGACGCACTGAAGACTCAAGTATGCTGGTAACGTGTTTGACCGTCCCGCGCTTGTCTCGGTTGTACGACGAAAAATGGTCCTTCAGATCAATCGGTTCGTCCATCTGCACAAGAGCCCTCCGCGGGCCCCAGACCGGGCGCCGGTTGAAAACCTCGAATTCCAAAAGGCCCAGCACATCCATAAACCGCTCGACGTTCATCGACTGTGCCACGTAGCCGTCATAGATCGCTACGAACCGCAGCGCGCGCCAAAG
>DASXWB010000529.1:0-6341 GCA_036503915.1 Lacipirellulaceae bacterium
TTAAGATCCGCCCCGATCGTGGTCTGTACGAGGAATTCCTGCGGTAACGAGTCTTGGAACTGACTGTTGTACGACATATTGAATGAATGGCCTCCGACACTGCCGTGTCCGTTGACAAGCGAGTAGAGGATGTAGCAGGGACATTCGGGTCCACTTAAAGTAGTCGATTCTTGATGCGTCGAGTTCGTGCCGGCAGCCAGACTAACGAAAACTTGTTGCAACACCGCCGTTCCTGGGTCCCAGGGGCCCGTCACGGAGTAGGCGCCGGACGCGGTCGCTTCGGCGCTGACGCGTGCCGTGCCGGAGATGAGCGATGCGCCGTCCTCGATTTCCCCGTCGACGAACGCCGATGACGTTTCCGAGGACACGTTGGCAGATACGCTTGCAAGGCCGGCCACGGCAGTCGCCTCGAGGTCGACTCCGTAAGTATGCGTGCCGCCCATGATCTCGCGCTCTTGCTCCTCCATTAGCGAGACCGAACTAGACGGTCCCTGGTTGAAATCTACGTCCTCGTGAGTCTCAAATCCCTCAAACCAAGTGTAACTTGCCCGAGTCGTTTGGGATTGCGCAACCGACGGCGAGGCGGCCAAAGCCAGGAGCACCACCGCGGCCAAAAAACTTCGACATGTCGCCATGTTTCGCTTCCACACAGGGTGCTTCGATTCGCCCAGCGTCTTACCCGGCAACGCAATTCAGCAGCTTCAATTTGCGCCGCCGCATGAGCCGTCCATTGAATCTGTTATTCATGCCTGCACAGCGAATGGACTGCCGGACGGATCTCTAAGCCGATATCGGCGTCAAAGGCGCCTCGCCCATGGCTTGTTGACAGTTACCACGGTCGCTGCGAACTTGAGCGCGAGGTTCATGATTCGGCTTTGTGGATTCGGTGTAGTGACGACGTTTGAAAGCCCGCATCAGACGGCCGTCCGCCGTTTAGCACCCGTCGCGCCATAGAGCGAGCCAACCAATGCCGCAATGCCGACGAACAGGAACGACGAAGGCTCTGGAATAGCGGTAGCGCCGACGACCGAAAAGTAGTCCGTGCCGATGCGGATTTCATCGATCATGGTTACGCCCGGCGAATTGAATTGCCTCATGTAAAAGGCATTCTTGTTCGTCTGATTGAGGGCGGCGCTCACTGCGCCGCTATTGAGCGCGGTGTCCAGCGGAATCGCATCGAGCTCCGGATCGAGCCAGAACCGCACTTCGTCGTCCGTCGAGTCGGAGAAGCTGATCCGGCCGACGACCAAATGGTCTTCGCCGGCGGTGAACGATTTGTGGCCCGCGCTGTGCACCGTGCCATCGACTTGAATGCGGGGGGCGATATTCGTCGGGTTGATGAACATGCCGATCCCATTGGGCAGGCCGGCGTCGCCGATGATCCAGATGTGGTTACCGCTGGTGTGTCCGCTGCTCTTATTGAAGAGAAAGCTGAACCACACGATATCGCCGTCGTCGTTGTAGTCGGCCGTGTCCCACGTGCGGGCCTCGCGAAATTCCGTATCTCCGGCGCCGCCATCATCCGCCCGGGCGGCGCTGCCGGCGGTGGGCAGCGTGCGGCCGCCGGAGTCGGTGTAGCTGAGGCTCGGCTGACCGACTTGCCAGGAGTCGCCGGAGCCGAACCCCTGTCCCGAATGCCATGCGGCGATCCACTCGCCCTCGCCGCCGTCCTCGTTGCGCAGATCGCCATCGGCATAGTCGAACGGTTCATAGACGATCAAATCGGCGCGGACCGGCAGCGCAATACACAATATGACCAGGATCCAGACTGCTGAGATCTCAGGCCGCGAGATATGGCACATCATTGACGTTCCTTTTCGTTTTCGGCGAGACACTGAAGAGACTGCGATCGGAGGCCGATATCAATTCGAGTACGCCCGACGCAACCGTCGATAGACGATGAACGAAACGAGCACTGCGTGGCGCAGGATGGCGACTCAGCGAGGCGCTAATGAGCTTGAGCCGAGCGCGCGGGCGGCCCGCCACCGCCGGTGGTCGAGAATAGCACCTGAATTAGCCGGGAGTGCTTGTTAATGGAGCGCAGCCGGCAGCGTGAGGAGATGGACCGCCTGTGATGCCATCTCCCGGGGATGATTCGCAATCGTTTCATTTTCGCTCGTCAGCGCGGAGATTAATGCTTCCATCGCGGGCAGTCGCCGATGATAATAGCGCAACAATGGCCCCTCGCTTGGGGAGAAGCAATACTCCTGAATAGGAGGGTCAGGCACCAACGCCGCTCGTAGGAGGACGTAGTGGGCCAATCCAAGAACCTGCGGCTCGGTGATGTGCGGGCCATTTTCCGCCTGGTCGGCGAGTGCCGCGAATTGGGCATCGACTCAACGCTTTGGCGGCAGCACATGCTCACAGAGCTACTGCGGCTCACCGGGGGAAAGGTCGCCATGGGGGGACCGACCGGCATGCACGATAAGTTTACGCGCGCTCAGCCGGTCCCGGTGCTCGATGTCGGCTGGGACGGCCCGCGCGAGCAAGAGATCTTTCATCATTACATGCGCGATCGGATGCATTTAAGGGATCCGGCGATCGCGCGTTTTGGCGCTCAACTGGCGACACTTCCTGCTGGCGTGAAATCGCATACCCGCAGCCGGCGGCAGCTCGCCCACGATCGAGCATGGTACGGAAGTGCCGCGTTTTGCGAATACCTTCGCCCCTCCGGCGTGGACGACGGGATGATGTCAGTTGTTTCGGTGGCCGACGGGCAGGCGCACGGGATCGCGCTGTTTCGACCGCCCGGCGAACGACCATTCACCGCGCGCGACCGCCGTCTGCTCGATCTGTTTCATGCTGAGCTTGCGCCTCTTCTGTTGACCGATTTAGCGCCGCCGGGGTGCGATCCAATCTGCAGCCTATCGCCGCGCCTGCGTCAAGTGCTGGCATGCCTGTTGGAGGGCGATTCGGAAAATCAGGCCGCGACCCGCCTGGGAATCACGCTTGCCACAACCCACCAGTACGTCAAGGCGCTCTATCGCCGGCTGAACGTCAACACGCGGGCAGAGTTGATGGCTCGGTTCGTACGGTTTCCTGCCAGTGCCCTGCTTTCGGCCTAGTGGACCGAAAGCTATTATCGCTCGCGCGAACCTACATCTACCTTGACATGTCGTTAAGGGTCACTCTTGGCTCTTTCGTCGCGTCGGCGGCATGGATGCTACCATGACACAGCGGCTTTCGGCCTCCGCTGCGAAAAACAACAAACATGACGTTATCAACAGCCAACGCGACATCGAGCGACTCCTGGTGGTCTCGCCCCAGCGGGGGACGCGAGGTGCTGCGCCTCGCTGCGCCGCTGGTGGTTTCCAGTCTCTCCTGGACGATCATGACCTTTGTCGATCGGATGTTTCTCAATCAGGTATCGCCGACGGCTATGGCGGGCGCCTTCTCCGCCGGCGTTTCCTGGTTCATGCTGATTTGTTTGCCGCTGGGCGTGTGTTCGTATGCGAACACGTTTGTCGCCCAGCATGATGGGGCGCGCCAGCCGGAGCACATCGGCCGCGTCGTGTGGCAAGCGATTTGGATCGCACTCGGCTTCACACCAATCGTGCTCGCTGCGGTCCCGCTGGCTCCTTGGCTCTTCAGCCTCGCCGATCACACGCCCGGCATGTACGCCGCCGAGGTGAAGTATTTTCAGATTCTCTGCGCGTGCGCGCCGGCGATGCTCATCGCGCAGGCTGGCGCATCGTTCTACAGCGGCCGCGGCCAGACCTGGGTCGTGATGCTCGTCGACGCGGCGGCCGCCGTCTTGAACCTCGTGCTCGACTACTTGTGGATCTTCGGATATGGTGGCTTTCCCGAGTGGGGCCTGGCCGGGGCCGCGTGGGCCACCGTCGTTGCCACCTGGGTGAAGGCGGCGGTCTACGTGGCGCTCCCGCTGCAAGCGCGCCACCGGGCGCGGTACGGCACGCTCGTCGGACTTCGATTCGATTTGCAATTGATGGGCCGCATCCTGTACTACGGCGGGCCGAGCGGGTTGCAAATGCTGCTCGATGTCACCGGCTTCACCGTTTTTATTCTGCTCATCGGCCGACTGGGTGAAGTGCAATCTGAGGCCACGAGCATCGCCTTCAGCATCAGTTCGTTGGCGTTCATGCCGATTTACGGGTTGCATTTGGCGGTGAGCGTGCTGGTGGGCGAACGGCTCGGCGAAAATCGCGACGACCTGGCCGCCCGCGCAACGTATACCACGATGCAAATCTCGTGGGTGTACATGCTGGCGATCTCGCTACTTTACGTGCTCACGCCCGGTTTGTTCCTGCGCGGATTTTTCCCAGATGGTGTCAGTGGTTCGGCACAGGAAGCGGCCGTCTTTGCGATGTCGGCGCTGCTCTTGCGTTTCGTTGCCACATACAACTTGCTGGATGCAACGCAAATGGTGTTCGTCGGCGCGATCAAGGGAGCGGGCGACACGCAGTTCGTGCTCTGGGTGAGCCTCGCGCTGGCAGCCATGCTGGCCGGCTTCAGTTGGCTGAGTGTCGAGGTCTGGCGATTTAGCGTTTTCGGTTGCTGGGCTCTGGTCGTGCTGTGGTGCCTCGTTGCGGCCGCGGCGTACGCCGCGCGGTTCTGGCAGGGCAAATGGCGACACATGCGTGTGATTGAACACGCGGACACAGACAGCCCGATATTCCTGCCGGCGGCGGCCGGCGAATAAGCGCAAGCTGGCACCGCTGATTGACCTTAAAACGCCGTAAATTGCTTGCCTGGCGTCGTATTCACTTTCCCCGCTCGGGGTGTTGAACCCGGGCAGCTATCTCGTGGTGGCCGGACGTGGTGCGCTTCCAATTGAATCATCCCGGCGTGAGGAACGTGGTGGGCGGCTGGCGCGGGCATCTCAGTAACGACGGCGAACGTGCTAATACACCTGGATTGCATTGGTCATGTGGCTGAGGAACGTCCGCGCTCGAGCGGTATCGGGACGTGCGGTTGAATTTCGCCTCAGCCATATTTTTTTCTTTTTTTAGTGGGGCGTTATTCGGCCAATTTCGCCCCAGCGCGCCCGCGCAAGTCATTTGCTGGCTGGCGGTTGGGGCGTGGCGGTGAGGCGATGTTGTCGGAATTTCGCCTCGGGGGGGGTGACAAAAACCCCCCGAGGTGAGGCGAAACTCGTTAGGAACTTCGCGGCTGGCACCTCAGATGTCCAAAACTCCCCCCACATACTTTTGGCCAACTGATGCGGTATGGACACACCAAGCAACCCTGTTCGGTCGGCGCGCAGCGGTAGCGCATGCCGCTGGATGAACGGACGGCTACTCTGCTCGGCTAAGAGCTGAGAGCTAACAGCTCATCGCTTCACAACGTGCAGTGTACATTAGCATACTAGGTGGCCGAAAACAAGAACCAAGTAGTTTTTGAGATGAACGCAAAGAAAAAGCGCGTGCGCGCTCGCGCGGAAAAAAGTTTGGAATCGGCCACGGAATGTGGTAAGGTCGACGCGGGGCGTGCTGCGCCGTTGAGGAGAAAAGTACTCCGTCCCATTCAGGTCGTCCCTTTGACGGGTCAGTCCGTTCAAAGAACGCAATCATGGCTACCGGCCCAATCAAGCACGTCGTCGTGCTGATGCTCGAAAACCGCTCCTTCGATCAAATGCTCGGAGCACTGAAAGCCGTTTTGCATTTGAAAGACCTTAATGGCATCGACCCGCAGGACCTGTACTCGAACACCGTGGAGGGCGAAGAATCATATTCTCAAGCGGAGACGACGACACTCCGTATTTGTCCAGATCCAAAGCACGAACTCAAAAATGTGCTGACGCAGATTGACAAGCTCCCCGAACTGCCTATTCCCAAAAGGATCGGGTGTATCAAGCGAATATGGGAATGATTTGTTGCAGTGCATAGAGTCAAGCAATCGTACGATAAGACGAAACGGGTGTTACGGACGATGGCGTTCAAGCGATATGCCGGCAAATTCGTCAATGACTACGCGGCCGAGTATCCAAACTCCACTGTGCAACAACGTCGAGAAATCATGGGCTACTATCCCTTGGGTTTCTTGCCCGCCCTACATTCGCTAGGGCGTAAGTATGCAGTCTGCGACCAGTGGTTTTCGTCAGTTCCCGGACCTACTTGGGCAAATAGATTCTTTGTTCATACGGGAACAGCGATGGGCCGCACTTGGATGCCCGGTTCAAAGAAAGACATTCCTCTCATGCGCCCATACGACCAACCGACGCTGTACACGCGCCTTGGGGAAAAGAGCAAAAGGTGGCGTATCTACTTCGGCGACATTCCGCAGACTTTTGTACTGACTCGCCAGTTGGAGCGCGACAATATTATCAACTATCGACCGATGCACTGCTTCTATAAGGACGCGGAAGACACTGGGACTTTTCC
>DASXWB010000530.1:0-6089 GCA_036503915.1 Lacipirellulaceae bacterium
GCCAGCGCGGTGACGTTGGGCGGGCCGTCGACTGTCGGTGGGGGGACGAGCAGGCCGGTTTCACCGTGCATGATAATTTCCGGTGCGCCGCCCGCGTTGCAGGCCACAACCGCCTTTTCGGCCAGCGCCGCCTCGACGTACACCAGGCCGAACGGCTCGCGATGCGACGGCAAGCACATCACGTCGACGGCGCGCATCAAGTCGGGCACATCGCGGCGGAAGCCCAGCAGCTTGAAGCGGTCGGCGATCCCCAGGACGCGGGCCGTTTCTTCCAGCTCGCCGCGCAGCGCGCCTTCGCCCGAGCACCAGAATTGAGCCGCGGGCATGCGGCGCAGCACGATTTCGGCCGCGCGCACCAGCTCGCGGTAACCTTTCTTGAGCGACAGGTGTGCGAACGTGCCGACGACGGGCGTATCGGCCGTGGCGCCCAGCTCCGCCCGCAATTCCGCTGGCGAGCGGCTCGTTCGCATGTCCTGCGGGTCCACCGGATAGTGCATCACCGTGATTCGCTCGGGCGAGAAGCCTTTGGCGATGAGGTCTTGCTTGACGGCGCCCGAGCAGGCGATGAGATGCGTTTGGCGGCGGTGCCAAAGGGCGGAAGTGAAGCCGTGCACGTGACCGATCACCGGCGGCCCGCCAAGTTGCTGCAGCCAGCCGCTCCACCAGCTGGCGGTCGACAAATGCGAATGCAGCACGTCGATTTTGTGGCGCCGCACCGCTTGTGCCAGCCGCGGGATGGCCAGCAGGTTTGCCTTGCCGCTGATTTGAAGTATTTCGAAGTCGATCCCCGCGACGCGCATTTCTGCGTTTGCGGCGCTGCGGCTCGAGGCGCAGTGGTGTGCGATCCCGCAGTCGCGCGTGCGGCGCACGAGGCGCACCAAAAAAGTCTCGGCGCCGGCCATGCGCGAGGGCGTAATCACGTGCAGCACGCGCGGCGGTTGATATGGGGCGGTGGGCATTTTGTGAGCGCTCTGGTTAGCTAGTTCCCACCGGAGTGGTTGGAACGAGTTGTTTTAGCCTGCGAGGCGTTGGGAACGGTAAAGGTACGGGTTGAGCGTCGGGTCGTTATACATCTTCATTTGTCGATACACCTTGAGCAGCTTGCGGCCGGCGAAAATATCGTCCAACAGCTCTGCGAGCGATTGGGAAAGGTCGGCGTGCTGCGCGCGGCAGCGGGCGAGCCGCTCTTCGACCGAAGCGCGCTGCGCCGAATCAATGTCGGCGCGTGCCGCTTGCTCTTCGAAGTGATAAATCCGCAAGGCCATGATCGACAGGCGATCGATCGCGCTAGCGGGCGTTTCGGTGTTGAGCCGGGCGTCGCGGCGCGGCAGCACGCTCTCGGCCGCCAGCGCCTGCACAAGCGACTCGTCGATCTTCTCGATGCAGTCGTTGCGATGCTGGTTGTAACGATCGATGGCGCGCTTCACCGCGGCGATTCGCTCGTCAAGCACTTCGGGGCTGCGAGCGATGTCTTCCTCGTGCCAGAGCAGGTAATTGAATTGGTGTTGCTGGCACACGCTGGCGAGCAAACCATCGTACGGATTATCTGGGCTGCCGTCGTGCCAGCGCGCGGTGGTCTGCTGGTGAAGTTGCGTGACCTCTGCAATCAGGGCTGTTGGTTCAGGTAGCATTGCATGGAAGGCGTTGGAGTGGTGGCTGGCGTGGATTGAGGCGGGGATTTTAGGAATGCGGCGCATTACCGGCAAGAGTGGACGCCCTGCCTGCGGTTTTTCGCTTGATTCATGCTGCGCGAGCCTGGAAAGGCTGACCTGCGGAACCCTAGAATGACAGCATGGCAGAACGCGGCAAAACTCGTGTTGACTCGGTTCGCGGGAGATTGGCCGTCATGGCGACGCTGGGGCTAGCGGCGGCGATCTCAGGATGTGGGCGGCCAGCGGCCGTAGCCCAATCACAACCTCGTGCGGCCGAATCTTCCCCGGTAAACAATCAATCCAAAGGCGCACCCAATTCAAGTGCGACCTCGCGAGCGGCGGCGCGTGCGCGCGAATCCCAATCGGGCAACCCGCTCAATGCCGGGCGGGCCTACGGTTACCTGCAAGAAATCTGCGCGATCGGCCCGCGAATCAGTGGTTCACCCGGCATGCGGCAACAGGTTCGGCTGGTGCGAGAGCACTTCGCCAAGCTCGGCGGCCAGGTTCGCTTTCAACAATTCACGGCTGCGGATCCGCGCAGTGGCCAGAATGTGCCGATGGTCAACACGATCGTCGAGTGGCATCCGGAGAAGAAAGAACGCATTCTGCTCTGCGCCCATTACGATACGCGGCCGCTGCCTGATCGCGATCCCGATCCGGCGAATCGCCGCCAAGGCACGTTCATCGGCGCGAACGATGGCGCGAGCGGCGTGGCCGTGTTGATGGAACTGGGACATCTGATGCCGGCGCTGGATTCTCGCTACGGAGTCGATTTCGTGCTCTTCGACGGCGAGGAGTTCGTTTACGACGACCGCGACCGCTACTTTTTAGGCAGCGAGCACTTTGCGCGCGATTACGTGAAGGAGCGTCCGGCGCACAAGTACCGCTGGGGCGTGCTCTTGGACATGGTCGGCGACGCGGACTTGCAAATCTACCAGGAGCGTTTCAGCGTTTCCTGGCGCGATACGCGGCCGCTCGTGGCGCAGATTTGGGGGACCGCCCAGCGACTGGGCGTTCGTGAATTCGTGGCCCAAGTCCGGCATGAGGTTCAAGACGACCACATTCCGCTGCGGCAAATTGCCAAGATTCCGACCTGTGACATCATCGACTTCGACTTCCCTGCCTGGCACACGACGGCGGACGTTCCGCAAATCTGCTCGGGCGAGTCGCTGGCCAAGGTGGGCTGGGTGGTGCTCGAGTGGTTGAAAATGCAGGGGCCAGCAGAGCCGAGAGCTGAGAGCAAGTAGGTTGGGCACCGCCCACCAACTTTACGCCAACCGAGGTGCGTGGTGGGCGGTGCCTACCCTACGTATGATCCTTACCTCCATCATCTCGCTGATACTAATCGGCCTGTCGGGCGTTTTGCTCGATTCGCACCGGCGAGCATGGCGAGCGGCCCAGCAGGATCCCACAAAGAGCGAACGGGAGCGGCGGTTCGCGCTCGCGCAATACCGCCGGCGAATGCAGGCCAGCGGCATCATCGGCGTGCTCGGGGCGGCCATCGGCATTGGGCCGCTCGTGCCGCGCGAGCCTTGGCCGCTGGTGATTTACCTCGCATCGTTGAGTGGCGCCTGCGGCTGCATCATGCTGCTGGCAGCGCTCGATGCGTGGGCCACGCGGCAGTACTATGCGCGCTTGCGCAACGAGCAGCTGACGGCGCAAATCAAGCTGGCGCGCGAGCTTCACGCGGCCACGAAATCGGCTGACGCCGACAAGTAGCTGAATTCGCAAAATTCAACTTAGAGTATGCGATAATATCCAACCGCCAAGTCGCGAAGGACGCCAAGAAAACTAGCAATCAATTGCCTTCCTTGGCGTTCTTTGCGTGCTTGGCGGTTTTATTTATTCTGTTAGGCGCCTTAAGTTAGACCGGCGGAACATTTGCAGGTTCAGCTAAATTAGGTAACGGATGTCTGTAGACCCCTTGCGCTTGGCGATTGCCCTGGTGCCCGTGGCGGCGTACGCGCTCGTACTGGCGCTGGTGAACGCGCGGCGGCGGCCGTTTCTTACTTCCGGCGGCAGCGATCTGGCCGCGCTCGGCGTTGCGATTTCGGGCCTGATGTTCGTTGGGCCGCTCGAGCTGTTTCGCCCGGAGGCGGCCACGCGCGAGTTCGGCAACTACATCTGGCTGTTTCTGCTTTCCTTGTATTGGCTGGGACTTGTGCTGGTGCTGTTGCTGGCGCGGCCGCGCCTGGTGATTTACAACACGAGCAGCGAGGAGCTGCGCCCGGTTCTGGCCGAAACGGCCGGACGGCTCGATCCGGAAGCCCGCTGGGCCGGAAACCATTTAACTCTGCCGACGCTCGACGTTCACTTGCACCTCGACAGCCTCGACATCATGCGCAACGTGTCGCTCGTGTCCAGCGGCAGCCAGCAGAACATCGACGGCTGGCGGCGCCTGGCGCGCGAGCTGCGGCGCGCTCTTGCCACCGTGCGCACGCGGCGCAGCCCGCGCGTCATCGCACTTCTGGCCGTTTCGCTGGCTCTGTTGGCGGTAAGCGTGACGCAGATGCTCAATCGCCCCGAAGCGACGCTGCAGGCGATGAATGAAGTGTTTGCGTATTGAGGATGCGGGTTGCGGGATGCGATGGGTGGCTGGAGCAACGCCCAGTCTTGCCGAAGATGCTGGGGCGATGCCCCAGGCACACGCAACACAATTTCGAAATGCCCTACGGTCCAACGTAGCCTCGAGCAGCGAGGTCGTCGGCGATTTGAGTGCCGCGAACGTTGGGTTGGCGCAAGGCGACGTCGACCACAATGAGCGCCTCGGCCGCGTCGCCGTACGGGCCCACGGCGAGAATCTGACCGCGATGATCGGTTGCCAGGGAGCAGCCGATCACCTTGCGGCCTCTCCAAGGCCCGTCGGTTATCCAGCCTACGTTGCTGACCGCGATCACCGGCAGGTCATACAACCGGCCGAGTTCACCAAACGCCTCCCGCCACCGGGCGCCGTAGGGCTCGCGCTCGTTGTCATGGTCCGCATCGACTGCCCATGCCGACGGCGAGAGCAGCAGTTGCGCGCCCATGCGCGCCAGCACGTGCGCGATGGCCAGGGAGTTCGGGAAGTTGTCGGCGCAGATATTGACGCCCAGAGTTCCAATCTCCGTAGGAGCCACGGACAGGCGGTCGCCTATCGCATACAGATCCTGAGCTAATTCCAGCTCGTTAATTTTCCGGTGCAAGAGCACGATTCGGCCGCGCGGGTCGATGAGTACGGCCGCATTATAAAGTCGGTTTTCGGCGCGTTCGACCAGGCCCGCTACGACATAAACGCCCGCTACTTTTGCAGCATCCGCGAGTTGTTGCGAGTGAGGGCCCGGAATGGGCTGCGCCAATCGCGGCGCACTTGGATCGGTCCAGCCGAGGTCCATGCATTCCGGCAGAACGACCAACCGGCAACCGCGGCTGGCGGCCTCGCGAATGAATTCTTCGGCCCGCTCGAGGTTGGCAGCCGGATTGGCTCCTTCCACGAGGATTTGCGCCATCCCGACACGGCATTCAGCAGTTGTCATCGTGTGGGGTGCCCAAAAGGGTCAATCGCCGATGACGCGAACACGCTCGACACCTGCGCGCCACCAGTCTCCGAGCGGTCCGCGCTCGACGCTTTGCTGCGCTTGGCGGCCCGTCGCGCGCTTCAAATCCAGCGTCGCGACAACGACTTGCTCTTCGAAGATGGAGGCTTCCTCGATGAGGTTGCCGTCGGGAGCAATCACCCGGCTTTGGCCGTGCGAGCCCGTGGCATCGGTATTGGCCGGTGCATTGGCTTGGACGACATACACCGTATTCTCGACAGCACGAGCCTGAATCTGCGCGCGATACGGAACGAGCTTCGACTCGTGGGCCAGCCCCGATTCGTGCGAGACGTAAAAAATAATGCGGGCTCCGGCGAGCACCGGTAGGCGCACCAGTTCGGGATAGCGCTCGTCATGGCAAATAATTATCGAAGCGGGCACGCCGTCGATTTTGAATACCATCAGCTCGTCGCCCGCTGCGGGCCACGATTCGGCAAGCTGGACCTTGTGATAGCGCGCAAGGACTTCGCCCTTCGGAGTAATCACGACGGCCGAGTTATAAAGCCGATCGCCGTCGCGATGCGGCGTGCCGATGACGGCGTAGATGTCGTGCGCGCGGCAAGACTCGGCAACTTTGCGTTCGGCGCTTTGTAATTGTTTTGCGGAGAATCCCTGCATATAAGCGTCGTCGAAATATCCTGTTAGAGCGCATTCAGGAAACACTGCGACCTTCACGCCCTCCTTCGCACAGCGACTGAGGTAGTCTTCAACTTTGCCTACGTTTGCCTTCAGATCGCGGCTGGAGCGCATTTGCACGACGGCCACGCGCAGTTGGCCGGCGTGCAGCGACGCGGCTGTATCAGACGCATTCGCGAAACGGAGTTCAGCGTTTATCCGCACGCCGATTATCAGTGCCACGCCAAGC
>DASXWB010000531.1:0-1810 GCA_036503915.1 Lacipirellulaceae bacterium
CGGCCTGGATGTTCACCCCCTTCGTGGTGCGCTCGATAATCGTGTTCAGCTCATCGCGCCCGGAATAGCCGACGACGAGCTTGAAGAAGAACCGGTCGAGCTGGGCTTCGGGCAGTGGGTAAGTGCCTTCCTGCTCGATGGGGTTTTGCGTGGCCATCACGAAGAAGGGCGGCTTGAGCTGATAGACTTCGCCGGCGATGCTGATGCTGCGCTCCTGCATGGCTTCCAGCAGGGCGGACTGCGTTTTGGGCGTGGCCCGGTTGATTTCGTCCGCCAGGCAGATTTGCGTGAAGATCGGCCCCTTCTGGAACTGGAACTCGCGGTGGCCCTTTTCGTCCTCGATGATCATGTTCGTGCCCAGGATGTCGGCCGGCATCAGGTCGGGCGTGAACTGGATGCGCGAGAAGTCCAGGTCGAGCGTCTGGGCCAGCGTGCGCACGAGGAGCGTCTTGCCGAGGCCGGGCACGCCCTCCAGAAGGGCATGCCCGCCGACGAACAGGCAGGTGAGAACACCGTGCACGATGTCGTTGTGGCCGACGATTACGCGGCCCAGTTGCTTCTGAACGGCCTTGTAGCGGTCGGCAAACTGGGCCGCGCGCTTTTCGATCGATTCGGAGAGGGACATGTGGGAGGGTTCAGGGTTTAGGGTTCGGGGTTCGGTGAGCGTTAAACGACCGACCTGATCTAGCCGCGGTGCTACGCATCGCCGGGCTGCCCACTCCTATTCGTCCGGCGCTTTCTGCTCTTGGTTGAGGCCGCGGTCGCGCCAGACTTGCTTCTTGGCCTTGAGCAGCCGCGAGGTGTAGGCGTCTTCGGGCGATTCGGCTTCCACGGTGGGTCGCACCAGCGGTACGGTGGCCGGGCCTTCCGATCGTCGTGCTTCGGCAGCTTGAATTGCATTTGGATCGATCGGAATCGTGGCATCCGGCTCGAAGCGGGCGGCCGCACGTTGGCTTTCGATGGAGCGGCCGATCTCGGCCTTGCGGCTGCGCAGGCGCGACATCGTTTCCGGCGTGGCGACCCCGCGCTCGCGGCGGAGCACGACCTCGGCAAAACGCGTCCAGAACGGCGCAAGCCAGCTCCAGTCGACCTGCACGCGCCGCACGAAAACATCGGCAAAGAACACGCAGCTTCCCAACAGCACGAGCCAGGGCCAGATGTCTTGCGTGGAAACGGCCTGCGGCAAATCGCGCCGGAACGGATCCACGGCCAGCTGCGCCTCGAGCGTTTGCTGTGCCTTCACGCTGTCTTCGGGGACCTCGGGCAGGGGAGTCAAGAGCTTTCCAGCGTCCGCATCCTTGGCCTCCAGGTTGGCAATCGATTGAAGAAGCGCGTCGTTCGTTTCGCGGTCGCGGAATTCGTCGGAGTAGCCAATGTTCACGCCAGTGCGGATCATCGCCTGACCGACGCCGGGCGTAACCATGATCATGTAGCTGCCCGGCTTGAGCGAATCGAATTCACCGACGTAGCGGCCCGGCGCGGTCTGCTCGATGTCGAGCGGGATCGATTCCATATCCGGGCCCAGCACTGTGCCGGTGATCGTCTGGTAGTTTAGGAACTCATCGTCCTGATCGAGCGCGGAGACGATGACGCGCGTCTTGTTGCCTTGCACGTCGGTGGCGACCGCGAACTTGCCCGTGTCGCCCGTGGGGCGCATCGACCAGCGCACCATCTGACTGAAGAAGCGATCGTAGTTGGCCCAGCCGGTCCAGTCGTTAGCCCAGCGATGGCCGGCATCGGTGGTCCAGGCGACTGTTTTTCCTAAGCCGTAGGTCCATGCGGCCAAGATCGTGGAATTCTCGGGCGTGGG
>DASXWB010000532.1:0-7232 GCA_036503915.1 Lacipirellulaceae bacterium
CGTGCACCATTTCGAAGAACGATTCCGGTGGCGGCGAGATGACCTTGGGGACGTCGGAGGCTTGCGCGAATGATTGGGCAAACATCATCCCGCTAACAAATGCAACGCTCAGAATTAGCCGACGTGCGACTGACATCTCAAAGTGTCCTGTGATTCAAGGTGATAAGACGAACTCATCCAAAACTGGAGCTTCTAACAGAATGAATTAAACCGCCAAGAGCGCCAAGATTGCCAAGGACACAGGTGAGGCTTTTTGAATTCTCGGCGTCCTTGGCGTCCTTGGCGGTTTCATATTGTTGAGCGCTCTTAGCGATTCAGCCGCGAAAATACACGTAAGCGGCAATGATGGCCGCCATCACGACGGTGGAAGCGATCACGTCGACGGCGGACCAACTTGCGCGCGATTCCTGCCGATGCTCCCGAGTGAGCGTCCCAAATGTAAGGCCCTTGAGTCTGTCTTCCGACGGTGCCGGCGTTGCGTAACTGACGATCACCATTGACGCGATCGAAACGAGGAAGATCAGCAGGCTGTAGTATTGGAAATAGACTCGATTGACGATCCACGCGAACGATCCCTCGGTCCAGCCGTTTTCGAAGCCTTCCATTTTCAAACTGACGGGCGTGTCGACGGCCAGCCTTAACAGGCCCATCAAGAATCCAACGATCAGCGCCGCCATGCAGCCGGGGCCGTTGAGCCGCTTCCAGAACACGCCCAGAAAGAAAACCACAAAAATCGGCGGGCCCAAGTAGGCCTGCACGCCTTGTAAATAGGAATACAGACCTTCAGCACCCTGAATCACCGGGATCCAGATCAGTCCGATCAGAACCATGGCGGTCGTCGCCGCGCGGCCGATCCACACCAATTGAGCCTGCGAAGCCGTCGGGTGAAGCTTCGAATAGAAGTCCATCGTGAACAAGGTCGACGACGCATTGAAAACCCCGGCGAGCGAGCTCATCAGTGCCGCCAGCAATCCGGCCACGACCATACCGCGAGCGCCCTCCGGCAGGACGGCGCTGATCAATAGCGGGAAGGCGCGCTGCGCCTCTTCGTTCACCACGTTGCCGTTCCGATCGATCATGCCGGAGAGTGCCGCGTAGTCGCCCGTTTTCGCTAACGCGACGCAAATCATCCCCGGAATGATAAAGATGAACACCGGCAGCAGCTTCAAGAACGACGCGAAAATCGAGCCGCGGCGCGCCTGTTGCTCGTTGGGCGCACCCAATGCCCGCTGCACGATGTACTGATCGGTGCACCAATACCAAAGCCCGATGATCGGCGCACAGAACAGCATGCCCACCCAGGGATAGTTGCCCTCGTGCGTAAAGTACCAGGCCTGTTCAACGACACTGCCGGACGCATCTCTCACTTCGACTGGCGACCACACTCCGCGGACCCCTTCGGGCAATAGTGGATCCCACAGGTTGAACGCGTCGGACCCGAGCGATTGGCGAAGCTCGTTCCAGCCGCCCAGCGCTTTGAGCCCAAACCACGTAACCAGCGCCGAGCCGGCCACGAGAATGATCGTCTGCAGCGCCTCGGTGTAGGCCACCGCCCGCATGCCGCCCAGCACGGTGTACAGGCCGGTGAGCACGACCACTGCGATCGAGCCGATCCAAAAACTGTCGATGTTCCAGCCGCCGGCGGTGAATCCCCAATCGGGCAGCAGCGTGCTGAAAACGACGCCTCCCGCGAAGATCCCCACGGCAATCTTCGTAATCACGTACGCCACCAGCGAAATCACGGAGAGCAGCCAGCGCGCCGAGGGCGAGAAGCGCCGCTCCAAAAACTCCGGCATCGTGAACACTTTGGAGCGAATGTAGAACGGCACCAGCACCCAGCCCAGTACCAAAAGGCACCAGGCGTGCAGCTCGTAGTGGGCGAAGATCACGCCGTTCGTGGCGCCCGTCCCGGCCAGGCCGACCAGGTGCTCCGAGCCGATGTTCGAGGCGAAAATCGACGCCCCGATGATGAACCAGCCGAGGTGCCGGCCGGCGAGAAAATAGTCCGCCGCGGTATCCTTCCGTTGCAGAATGACCCACCAGGCCAGGCCCAAGATCAGGCCGAAGTACGCCGCAACGACGATCCAGTCGACGGAGGTCATACTTTCACCTATTGGATAAGGATACCGCGGATCGAATGATTATCGCTCCGCCATTGAGCGAATGATGCGGACGCCGAACACGGGCCCGATCGCGTTGCCTTCGGTGGTATCAAAGCGGACCGTTACTTTCTCTTTGCCTTCAACAAGAGTCGCTGGAATCGGATATTCGGCGTCATAAAACTGAGCCGGAGTTTCTTGTTTCACGGTTTCCTGCGTCGCGATGCGCTTGCCGTCGATCGAGATATCGAACTTCGGTTCGCGCTGGCGCTGGCCGCTGTGGTATGTTACCACCAACACCTGCGGTTGCGTTGCATCGACAGGCAATTCGAACGAAAACCAGTCCCGGCCGACGCGCCCGGCCCGGCCCGACTCTCGAACCGGCCAGGTTTCTTCGCCTTGGAAGTTCACGTCGCGCTCGGCCTGCATTTCGCCCGGCTGGGCAAACGCCACGGTGGCCGCTTCGAGCTTTTCGAGCCGCTCGCGCTCGGCGGCGATCATCGCCTTACGGTCTTCCCACTGCGAAGGCGTGAACACATCCCAGTAGGCCGCGTACAATCGGCGGTGCAAGCGATAAAACGGCACGAGGTCGACATCCTGCTCGCGCCCGACGCCGTCGCTGCGAAAGTTTCCGGCCGCGCTTTCATTCGGCCGCACCCATTGGTTGACCGGTTTGTCGGCGGCCACGAACACCGGCACTTGCGGCGGCTCGCGGCGCTCGCGCCGCCGACCCCGGCCGCGCTCGCGGCCAGGGCCTAAGTCGCCCGCCAACACGAGCGGTCCCCACATCACGGCCACGCGCTGCAATTTATCAGGCAACGGCTCCAATCGCAGCGTTTTCGGCAGCTTCAGCTCGACCACGTCGCCTGCTTTCCAGGTGCGCGAAATCTCCACGTACGAACCGGCCTCCGCCGTTGAGGTAATTGCTTCGCCATTGACTGAAACCGTGAATCCTTCGCTCGCCCATTTTGGCCGGCGCACGGCAAGCGTGAATTCCTTGGGTGAATCGAGCGTAAACGTGACCTTCGCCGATTCGCCCTCGGGAAAGTCGGTTTCCATCGTGAGCGCCACGCCGGCCACTTTCCATTTGGCGGTCGACGGCGCGTAGATGTTAATCCAAAGCTTCTCGCCGTTTTCATAGTAAATCCCGTCGCCGTGCAGCGCGTGGCTTTCCATGCCCGATCCGACGCAGCAAGTGAAGCTCTGGAACATGCCTTGATATTCGCGCTGCACGCCCATTCCCACCGGCACCATGTAGCACGTGCTGCCGTCGGCCGGGTCGATCGAGCCAAGGATGTGATTGAACAGCGCCCGCTCGTGGAACTCCGCGTATTTGGCGTCAGGCTCCAGTGCGAACAGCTTGCGGGTGAGCTTGAGCATGTTGTAGACGTTGCAGGTCTCGGCCGTGCGGCCGTCAATGCGGTCGCTCAACTTGTCGGGCTCGCCGAAATACTCGTCCTTGCCGTGGCCGCCGGTGGCAAAGCTGTGATGATGGGCAACTTGCTCCCAGAAGAAGCGTGCCGCGTTGAAATCGCTTTCATCGCCGGCAGCCGCATAGCGTGCCAATGAGCCGATGAGCTTGGGCACTTGCGTGTTGCCGTGCTTGCCCGCCAGGTTGTCTTCACCCTTCTTGAGCGGCTCGACAAACGACTCGTGCTCGAACTTGTAGGAGAAATCGAGCCAGCGTTTGTCCCCGGTGTCGGCATAGAGATCGACGAAAATCTCGTTCATGCCGCCGAACTCGGTGTTCAGCATGCGCTGGATTTGCTCGTCATTGAGCGGCGCCAAAATCCTTTCGGCCCATTCGGCGAATTTGATCTCAACCTCTAAGGCGGAGTTGTTGCTGGTGTAACGATACGCATCGCGAAGCCCAGCGTACGTCTTGTGCAGCGTGTACCACGGCGACCACATGCCGTTGAGGTCAAAGCCGCTGGAGCGGATTTCGCCACGCGAGAGTTGCTCGAACAATTCCTTGCCGTCGGCCAGATCTTCCTGCCTCGGCCGACCGCGTCCGCCGCGCACGCCCAGCTTATTACCCAACAGCGCGCCGAGATAGCCATCGCCGTGCTTGTCCTGAACCACTTTCATCTCTTTGACGAGGTAGTCGGCCCGCTCCTTAAATCGCTCATCGCCCGTGGCGGCGTACATGAGACTCACTGCCGAGAGATAATGCCCGGCGATATGCCCGGTGAGCTGCCGGCTTTCGACGGCGTCCCAACCGCCATAGCCCTCGGCCTTGGGCTCGAGGCCCGCGCGCACGCGATAGCCGGCCATCATCCGGTCCGGTTCCAGCTCCAGTAAATACTTGGCCGTGGCGTCTTGCGCCTGCTTGAGCGGTCCGCCGGTGAGCCGCACCGCGGAAAGCGGCAGCGGCCGGGCTTTGTCCGGAACGGCCGGCGCGATTGGATCAGCCACCGCGCGAGTCATGAATAACATGACGGCCGACAACGCCGTTGCAGAAATTGAGCGCTCCATTTGCGGCAATTGTGATGGTGATCAATCGGAGGATAATGGAAGAGATGCAGATCAATGGCACGCGCGAGCTGTCGGGCCGGCGCGGCTGCCGGCCGATTACGTGCCATCTTTTATAGCCACGGCCAATGGGCCCAACAAGTATTTTGAGCACAAAATATCACTTGGGCCGATTTCGAGCCGTGGCAGCCATCAGGGACGCGCAGGAACTCGCTAACAACATGAGGACGAGCGACGCCGGTTCCGGAACGGCTGGCCCAACCGTGCCGCTGCCCGTGTCAGGAATTGTTTTGCCAAAATTCCGCCGCCACACGTCGTAATCGGCGCTGGTGACCATGCCGTCGCCATCGCCGTCGGCGACCGTGTAGGAAGGCACGTTCGCGTCCAACGCGCGGCGCCATACCACGTAGTCGGCTGCATCCACGCGGCCGTCCCGATTGTAGTCGCCCGCGGCCACGCCGATGATCGGTCCCACGATCTTATACAACTCGCCGCCAAGCTCGACGAAATACAGATTGCCGGCGGCGTCCTCGCCAAAAGCGGTGACGCCCTCGATGGCATCAGTGCCGGATGCGGTCAGCCGATTGAATGTCGCAGAAAAGTTCGTAAGCGAGCCGGGAATTACTGCGCCTAACTCGCCATTCGCATCGCGATCGATCCGCAGGCCCCATACCTGATGGCTTGACCAGTCGCCGAAAATGTACATGCCCTGAAGCTCTTCGATCGGGCCGCGATACACCAGTCCGCCCGTGACCGAGCGTCCCTCGAAGGCAGGCGCCCCTCCCGATCCATAGCCGCCGCCGTACTCATAATCGTAGACCGGCATCGTGAACGCCGGATCGGGATTGGCCGGATCGCAAGTGACGCCGGCATCTTGCGATGTCGGGCAGGTGGTTCCTTCCATGATGCGCCAGGCGTAATTTCGCCCACCGGTGCTGTCCGCGCGCTCGAAGTTCACTTCCTCCTGCCCGGTGTTGCCGCCAATTTGCGACGCACCCACATCGCCGATGGTGAAGTCGCCGGTGAGCCGGTCGAAGCCTCCGCCCCAGGGACTGCGCAGGCCGATGCTCCATACTTCAGGCGCCCAATCGGTGTATTGCGGAGCGCCAGTTGCTGTGGGATTGTTTGCCGGAATCGCGTAGTTGCCGAATTCGCCGGCGCCGGTGCCGGACACATCGACGCGCAAGATGGAAGCGAGAACATCGCTCGGGTCCTGCCCGGTGCGCAGCATGTCGCGGTCGGCGCCTTCGCGATTCCCGCCGTCGCCGCTGGTGATCCACAGCGTATTGGGATCGCCGGGCTGAAATCCGATCCAGCCGCCGCTGTGGTCGGTGCCATGCTGGCCCCAGCGGAGGATGTTTGTCGTCGAACCGAGCGTCGGCGAATTGGAGAGCGGGTTGTTGAGCGTGTACCGCCGGATGTAGATGCGGTGATGATGGCCGTCGACGTTGCGATCGTCGGCCACGTGGACGTAAAGGTTGCCGCTGGTGGCGAAGTCGGGCGCGAAGGTAAAGCCCAAGAGTCCCCAGTACTGGCCCGTGGATATATCCGCGGCCGGGAGGGTAAAGAACGGATGTTGCGTTCGGGTCGCCAGGTCGAAGCGATAGATGTTCCCATCCTGCCGGGAGATAAAGAGCTCATTGGGCCGGCCCGGCGCGGCGGCGATCTGCGTGTAGCCGGCTCCGCTGAAATTCCCGCCGGACAGGTCCAATTGCAGCTCAGCGCCTAACGTCTGACAGAAAGCCGAGCGCGACGAAACGGCGCAGGCGCAGAAGAGCGCGAATAACAAGATACTCCAACGCCCACAGCGGGATCGGGAGGCCGCCCGGGGCGCAGCGCAATCGCTGGAGGATCTATCCATCGCTCTCTTCTCAACGTTCCGTGGCGATCGGTGGCCACTCGCAAGCAAAGCGGCGGCCGCCTGCCCCACGGCCGCCGGCTCATTGACTCACAACTCGAAAGCGACAACGTCGGTGCCGCTTTGTTCAAGCGCGCTTGGCTCCATGCGCTCAGGCACGGCGACGAATCATTCCAAGCGCCGTCGCCATCATGACGAGCAATAGGCCGATCGAGGCCGGCTCCGGCACGGCGGCCGCCGCTTCGACGGAAGCCCCGCTGCCGGACGTCCTACCAAAATTTGTCCGCCACAAGTTGTATCCGGGCTGCGTTCCATCGGTCTTGCGCCACACGACGTAGTCGGCGGCGTCGACCTTGCCATCCTCGTTGAAATCGCCGTCCAAGCCGCCGGTGTCCGGCATAAAGTTCGACAGTGTCACATTGCGGAAGCCTGCGGCATAGTTGTACGTAACATTAAACGTTCCAGCCGACGTCGTCAGCACGTCGCCCGGCGTATTGGCGAACCGCGAGCCGCTTTGCAGATTGCCCGACGCCTTGATGATTTCGAAGGTGTCCGTCGGCTGAGGAACGAAGCCGTTAACGAGAGAAACGTTAAGCGTCGCCGTGCTCGTGCCTAAGTTCACGATCGCGGCCATGATCTTGTCGAACTGGCCCGCTCCGGTGCCGCCAAGCTCGATCGCCAGCGTGGAGTTACCGCTCTGAACATAGCCAACATCCACAGTCAGCGTGCCGAGTCCGACGCCGGGCGACACGGTGCCGCCGGCATTGTTATTGAGAGTGCCGTTGATCCGCCCGCTGCCGCCG
>DASXWB010000533.1:0-2280 GCA_036503915.1 Lacipirellulaceae bacterium
TGAGCCTCACGCAGAGGCGCAGAGAACGCGGAGAATTTCAGCTACACGAATTTAGATTTGTGGAACGCTAATCTGCGCTAATCTACACTAATAACTCATTAGTGAAGATTAGTGGAGATTAGTGTTCCCCTCTCTGCGGTCTCTGCGACTCTGCGTGCAACTGCATTTATAGACCTTTGCGTCTTGGCGCCGCTCGGCTGCGCTCGTCGCAGGCCTTGGCGTGAGACTCTGTATTAACCGCGCGGCCGTCATCTTTCAATATGGTATTGCTCGATCTTGCGGTAGAGCGTGGCCCGGCCGATGCCCAGCAGCTTGGCCGCCTCCGGCACGTTGTCGCCCGTGCGCGTCAGGGCCTCAGTAATCAGCCGGCGCTCCCATTCATCGATGCGCAGCGTTTCCAGCTCGCCGCCGCCCGAATCGCGCAAGGCCAGGTCGTGGGGCCGAATCGAATCCTCCTCGGCCAGCACGACGGCGCTATCCAGCACGTTGCGAAGCTGGCGCACGTTGCCGGGCCAATGATAGGCAAGCAGCTTGGCGCGGGCCGAATCGGACAGTTTCATATTCGGCCGGCCGTGCAACCGGCCAAACTGATCCAGAAAGTAATCGACCAAAAGTGCAATGTCCTCGCCGCGCTCGCGCAACGGCGGCACATGCAGCTCAAACACGCTCAGCCGATAATAAAGGTCTTCGCGAAATCGCTTCTCGCGCACAAACTTCTGCAGGTTCTGGTTCGTGGCCGCGATCACGCGCACGTCGACTTTCACCTCGTCGGTCGCGCCCACCGGCAGGAATGGATGGCCTTCCAGAATCCGCAGCAGCTTGGCCTGACCTTCGAGAGTCAGTTCGCCCACTTCATCCAGAAACAACGTGCCCAGGTCGGCCTGCTGAAAGAAGCCCGTGTGATCGCGATCAGCACCAGTAAACGAACCGGCCTTGTGGCCGAAGAGCTGGCTCTCCATCAAGTCGTGTGGGATCGCCGCGCAGTTCACCGAAACCATGTGGCGATCGGCCCGCGGGCTGGCGCGATGGATCGCACGGGCCACCAGCTCCTTGCCCGACCCGCTTTCGCCGCGCACCAGCACGCAGCCCGGCGCGCGGGCAACGCGGTTGATTTTCGATTTCAGATCCCGCATCGGCGCGCAGTTGCCGATCAGCTCGTCGTGGCCGGGCGACTTTTCCACCAGCCGCTGGTAGTTGCTCTGCAGCGTTGTCAGCGCTCGCGCCCGCACCAGCGCGATCGCCATGATGTTGGCCACCGAGATAATGAAGTCGAAATCCGATTGGCGAAAGCGGCCGTCCTCGAGGTATACGTGGATCGCGCCGACCGTCGCGCGCTCGCCGTCGATGTTGCGGCGCACCAGCGGCGCGCACACCGCGTCGGCAAAGTGACCCAGCGCCTGGGTTCCGTCCTTCGACGATTGATTGGCGACCCACACCGCGTGCCCTTGCCGCGAAACCAGCTCCGTGAGCGACTGGTTCAGCGTCACGCGCCCTGCGGCATCTTTGGGAATGACCACCTTCGGCTGCAACCCGCCTTCATCGTCCACCGAGAGAAAACCGACGACGGACGCCCCCGTGCGCTTTCGCAACAGCTCCAGGGCGATCTCCACCACGCGGCTCGGTTCGCCGCAGCCCAAGAGCTTGATGCACAGTTGATAGAGCAACATCAATTCCTTGACCTGCTCGGCGCTGGGCAACCCGACCAGCGATTGCTCGTGCGTTTCCTGGACGGCGATCGGCAGGTCCTGCACGATCGTCTGCATAAGCTGCGGGTCGTCGCCCTTGGCCGTGGGCGGTTCATCGGATTCGTGAAATTCGAATTCGTGCGAGCCGACGCGGATCGTGTTCCCGTCGACGACCGTCGCCTCGTCGATCTTCTGGCCGTTCACCTGCGTCCCGTTGCGGCTTTCGGCATCGCGGATCACCCACCCGTCGGGAGTGCACGTGAGGGTCGCATGGACGCGCGAACAGAGCGGGTCGGGCAACGAGATGTGGCAATCGGTGCCGCGGCCGATAAGCGTTTGGCGCCGGGCATCGAGGGGGAAATTCGTGCCAGCCCGATTGCCGGTGAGGATCGTCAAAAAGGCATACAGGCCGCGGCTCGTAACTGTCATGCGCCCTGACCCGCCAAGATACGTCGAATGAATCGCAAACTTGCATCGTACACTAGCGGCGGCGAGCGCGGGAGTCACATCACATTGACGTGGCGATGCCATTGCGTGGGACGGACAATCTTGTCCGTCTGTCCTGAGCCGACGGACAGGATTGTCCGTCCCACGG
>DASXWB010000534.1:0-3561 GCA_036503915.1 Lacipirellulaceae bacterium
GCGTCGTGTTCCCGATTACAGGCGAATCCGTGGCGCGGTTTCGCCGCTGGTTCCGCTTCGTGATGCGCGACCAGCTCCTGGTGTGGTTGCCGGCCTGCTTTATCGGCGTGGCCCTGCCAAGCATGTTGAGCGTTCAATTTCTGCCTCGCGGCACCCAGGCAAAAGATTGGGTCGCGGCCGGCATGACAGCCGACGGTCTGCGGGATGCCGCCGGACCTACGTTCGGTCAGTTCTTCTGGCTCATGACGCTCTTCTGCGGCTTTTTGGTGCTCGCCCCGGCCGCTGTATCAACTTTTGACGGTGCACTGCGGCGGTGGGTCGATTTGTGCTGGACCGGGATTCCGTTTGTCCGCAAGTGGAGCCCGTACCGAATACGGTGGCTGTATTTCGGCGCAGTTTGCGGCTACGCGGTCTTCGGTCTTACGGCGCTGACGGTGTGGAACCCGAAGCAGTTGCTGGTCTGGGCGACGAGCATTTACAACGCCGCGCTCGGCTTCAGTTGCTTCCATGTGCTGGCGGTAAACATGATCCTGCTGCCCCGCGAAATTCGGCCCGGCTGGTTTATGCGCATCGGGCTGATTCTGGGCGGCCTGTTTTTTACTGCCCTGTCGGTGATCGCGACAATGAAGGTTCTGGGGTATTTGGATTGAACGTGCAGCCGTTGCGAGACAATTACGAAATGAAAACCGGTCCATTATTGACAGCCGAACTTGCCGCTTACGAGCGCGACGGGTATTTGCTCGTCCGGCAGTTGTTCGACCGCGAGGAGATTGCCCTGTTGCGCGAGTGCGCCAAGCAAGACCGCGCGCTCGACCAGCAAGCCTACGGCCGCAGCGATGGCGAGGGTGGCAGCGTGCGACTGTCGCTGTGGAATCACCCGGGCGACGACTTGTACGGCCTATTTAGCCGCAACGCGCGAATCGTCGAGCGTGTCGAACAGCTGCTCGATGACGAGCCGTATCATTACCATTCGAAGATGATCATGAAAGAAGCGCGCACCGGCGGCGCTTGGGCCTGGCATCAGGATTACGGCTACTGGTACGAGAACGGCGTCTTGTTCCCGAATTTGTGCAGCGTGTTTGTGGCGGTCGATCCGGCCACGCGCGAGAACGGCTGCTTGCAGGTGCTGCGCGGCTCGCACCACATGGGCCGCGTGAATCACGTCAAGACGGGCGAGCAAACCGGGGCCGATCCCGAGCGCGTGGCGGCCGCCGCCGAGCGGCTTGAATTGGTATACGTGGAAATGGAGCCAGGCGACGCGCTCTTCTTTCACTCCAACTTGCTGCATCGCAGCGATCAGAACCGCTCGCCAAACGACCGCTGGGCGCTTGTGTGCTGCTACAACGCCCGCAGCAACGATCCGTATCGAGACGGCCGCCACCCGCGCTACACGCCGCTCAAGCGCGTTGGTGCCGGCGCAATCCTGGCTACATCGAACAACGGTTAAAGGGTGGCTGGGGTGGAGCTGAGCGACCCCCCAGCTTCACTGGGGGCTCGCCTTCGGCTCGACCCCAGCGACCCCCACTGGTTATTTGGTTCGAAGAAGTCCCTAATTCGCCAGCAGCTGCACCTTCCTCAAGGGCAGCCGGTAGCAAGCAGCCTCGCGGCCATTGCGCACCAAGAGGTAGGGCGGCGCGAACGCCGGGTTGTTCCAAGTGATGTTCGCATCATCCAACACCTGCGTGCTCGCCAGCTCGTTGTAGCGTTCGGGCGAGGCTTCGACGAGCGCCAGTTCGCCGGTTTCGGAGAGCACCAGGATCACATCGCCGATAAGCATGATCTGCCCATGGCCGAATTCCGGGTTGCGGCGTTTCTTCCATCGCACCGCGCCGGTCTCGGCCTCGATGCATTCCAGCAGCACGTCGTCGAGCCCGTAGATGAAGCCGTCGCGCACCACGACGTTACACAGCTTGGTCTTCATAACGCGCTTGATCGGCGGATTCCACAGTGGCTCGGCCGCAAATCTTCCGGCCGGATCGCGCTTGACCGCGAGGAGCGACGATCCGACGCCGTAGCCTTTGGACAGGAAGACTCGATCACCATCCAGCGGCACGGGCTGCGATGTGGATGCGTTGCCGTCGCCGGGGCCCGCCCACGGGTGCTCCCATAGCACCGTGCCGTCGCTGGCTCGGTGACCGGTGACGTAACGCTCGTTGACGACAATGATCTGTCGTTCGCCGGCGAGTGTCGCCAGCACGGGAGAGGCGTAGCTGGCTTGCCGCTTGCCGGCCGCCCAGCGGACTTCGCCTGTTTCGATGTCGAAGGCCACAAGCGACGAATCAGGTTCACCGGCCCCGACGCTGACGACGACCATATCGTCGACCACCAGCGGCGAACCGGCCTTGCCCCATACCACGACCGGTGCGCTGAATTTCTCGGCCGTGTCGTGTGACCAGAGCACCTCGCCGGTGCGGGCGTCGAGGCAGTTGACGATCCCCGTGCCGCCTTGAGTAAAAACTTTGCCGTCGTGAAGCGTCGGCGTCGCGCGGGGGCCGATGCCGCCGAGGCTGCCCTGCACGTCCGCCGGATCGAACCGCGCATTGTCGGCATGACTCCACACAGGCTCGCCCGTGTCCACCCGATAGCAAATCACGAGCTCTTGATCGCCGCGCTGCTCCTGCGTCACGGCGTAGTTGCCGACGACGGCAAACGCCGACCAGCCGGCGCCTATTTCGCGCCGCCAAACTTCCTGCGGCCGGTGCGCTTCCCAATTTGTCTCTAATTCCACGCCGTTGACTTCGGCCCAATAGCCGGTGCCCAGAAAGCGCGGATAGTCCTGGGGCGTCGTCTGCCAATCATGAGCCTTGCCGGTCGAGCCGATCTGTTGCAGAAACTGGTCGGCGTCGCGGCCGAAGCGGAGCCGCCAACTGAAAATGCCCATGTCGCCGTTGAAAACCGGGCGGAAGAGCACAAAGAACAGCACGAGAGCGAACCACAGTGCGCCGACAGTCCAAACCCGAAATCGCCGCGGAGCACCACCGCAGCGCACGTACCACAGTGATATTAAGGCGACAGTGAAGAGAGCCACGAGGAAGTGCGTAAACGTCGGGTACCGCGCATAGCTTGCCTGCCAGAGCCACCACCCGGCCGCACCGGCCAGCACCAACAACGGAAACCATCGCTGGCGCGCCCGGACGCGCGACGCCGTTGCCGCAGAAGGTAATTCAGCCGAGCTCATCGAGGGTGCTCCTCCGTAGGTCAGGCTTTGCCTGACATCTAACCTGGAAAGACTTACGTAGCGCACGCATCGTAAGGGCTTTTTTCAAGCCGGACAAGGCAGGCCTGCCGGGCCACTCGTGCCGCTGCTAGGATAAATGACGGCAATTAACTACACGCGCAGCGCTTCCTCGCGTTCGCCATGTCGCCTCAAAATCATAGCTTGCTGAGTGGTCAAACGGCGGTAGTCACCGGCAGTTCCAGCGGGATCGGCCGCGCGATCGGGCTGGAGTTGGCCCGCGCCGGCGCCGACGTTCTTGTGCACGCCCGGCAGAATGCGGCGGGAGCCAATGAAGTGACCGACGCAATTCGTTCGCTCGGCCGCGAATCGCATGTTGTGATGGC
>DASXWB010000535.1:0-3297 GCA_036503915.1 Lacipirellulaceae bacterium
AGCCCAAGAAGACTGCACAAGAATTGCGGAAGGCGACTCGGAGCCACTCGACGGCGGCGGCGAGCCATTGTCGTTCACGGGCGTCGACGGGCAGTATTTTGCCGCGGCGATGATTCCGCTCCGCAAGGCGCCGGCAAACGCGTGGATTGGCACGATGGAACCGATCGTTGCCGGCACGAAGCCGGACGAGCGCACGCTCCAAACTTACACGAACGTAACGTGCCGCTTGACGCCGCTGCCGATCGAGCTCGCTGCCGGCGGCACGCACACGGATTCATTTGAGGTTTTCATCGGCCCCAAGCGGCCCGATCTCTTGGCCAATTACCACCCGGCCGGCGACCCGGATCAGTCGCTCAAGGGCATCGTGTATTACGGGCTCGCGTTATTCGGCGCCGTCGCGCGGGCGATGCTCGGCATCTTGCACTTCTTCTATAGTCTTGTGGGCAATTACGGCCTCTCGATCATCATGCTCACAATTCTTGTGCGCGGGGCCATGTTCCCCATCAGCTACAAGCAGACGCAAAACATGGCGCGCATACAGGCGCTCAAGCCCGAGATGGACCGCATCACCGAGAAATACAAAACCGACATGCAGAAGCGGTCGCAAGCGATCCAGGAACTGTATCGCAAGCACAACGTCAATCCGCTCGGCGGGTGTCTGCCGGTGTTCTTGCAGTTGCCGATTTTTATCGGACTTTATCGCGCTCTGATGGTCGATGTGGAGCTGCGCCTGTCGCCGCTGTTCGGCGACTCGATTCGATGGTGCTCCAACTTGGCGGCGCCAGACATGTTTTATGACTGGTCGTGGCTATTGCCGCGGTTTTTGACCAAAGGCGACGCGTTCCTATCACCTGGGCCGTACCTGAACATATTGCCCATCGTGACGGTGGCGCTATTCCTTGTCACGCAAAAAATGGCGATGCCCGCCCCCACGAACGAACAGGCCGCGATGCAGCAGAAAATGATGAAGTGGATGACGATCTTCATGGGCCTGTTGTTTTACAAGGTCGCCAGCGGCCTGTGTTTGTACTTCATCGCCTCCAGCCTGTGGGGCATCGGCGAACGCAAGTTGTTGCCGAAATCGCAGGCCCTGGCCGCGCATTCCGCCAGCGGCTCGGCCGGCGCGCCGCCGGGCTTCAGCGGCAAGCGCCCCGGCGATGGGGGTCCCAAGCCTGGTCCCAACGGCAGCCCCGGTCCCAAGAAGCAACGCAAATCGAAACGGCGAAAGTAGATCCTCTTCTCACCTTAGCCGGAAGCGGCAGCGAGGGATTGAACGAACGGTCCCTCACTCGCGCTTCGGGCTTGTGTTGTTAACGCTCGACTCGACGCATGCCCTATCACCCGGGCGATACAATCTGCGCGATCGCCAGTGCGCCGGGCGGCGGGGCACGGGGCATCATCCGCGTCAGCGGCACGGATGCAGTGGCAATCGTTTCGCGGTGTTTTCGTGCTGGCGATGGCGCGGCATTGAAAAACATTCAAAGCGCTTGCGCGGTTTCAGGGCAAGTCAGCACGGCATGGTGGCGACAAGGCAGGTCGCCGCGCCCTCCCCTAACCCCTCCCTATCAGGGAGGGGAATTTCATGTGCCTTGCGATGCATTTGTCTGGCCGGGTTCGCGTAGCTACACGCGCGAGCCGGTTGTCGAACTGCACACGCTTGGCTCACCGCCCATACTTGAAGCGATACTTTCCGCGCAGTGTAGTGCGGGAGCGCGACTCGCAGAAGCCGGCGAGTTCACGCTACGTGCGTTTCTGGCCGGGCGGCTTGATCTCACGCAGGCCGAAGCCGTGCTGGGCGTGATCGATGCCCGCGGCGGCGGCGATCTCGATGCGGCGCTGCGGCAATTGGCCGGAGGCGTCGCCGCGCCACTGAAGAAGCTGCGCCAGGATTTGTTGCAACTGTTGGCCGAGCTGGAGGCGGGCCTGGATTTTGCCGAAGAGGATCTCGAGTTGGCCTCGCGCGAAGAAATTCTTCTGAGGATGGACGAAGCATGCCAGTTGTTGGACGAAGTAGCCGGTCAAATGGTTTCCCGGCACGCGCTGAGCGGCCTTCCGCAAGTTGCCCTGGTGGGCGCGCCGAACGTGGGGAAAAGCAGCCTTTTCAATGCGCTCGTTGCGCGGTGTGGCGCGCGCGAGGGAACTGGCCGGCCGTTAGCGACACGGGCGGCGCTCGTCTCGCTCAGGGAAGGAACGACCCGCGATTATCTCACCGCGAGGCTTTCAGTTGACGGCGTCAACTTCGAGCTTACGGATACAGCGGGGATCGTCGAACCCTGGCAAGCCTCCGGCGAGGATGCGCCGCAGTCGCGCAGCCAGGAGCTGCAGCTTAAACGCTTCGCCCAGGCGCTCGCGGCCGAACGTCGTTCCAGCGCCACAATCCGCGCACATTGCATTGTGGGCAGCGAATATGCCCGTGCGCCGCAGCTTGCCTTTCAATCGTTTGCCGATACAAAGCGGGACGCGAACGACATCATCGTTTTGACCAAATGTGACCTATTGAAAGAGCGGTTGCCGTTGACCGTGGATCGGGAAGACGCGACTCCAGTTATTCCAACAAGCAGCATCACGGGCAAAGGGCTCGACGAACTATGCGCCCTGTTTCGCAGCCTGCTGGCGAACGAACAGTTCGCAGAAACTGGGACGACCATTGCGGCAACCGCCGAGCGCTGCCGCGAAAGCATTCGCCTTGCCGCTGCGGCCTTGCATGCCGCATGCCACACTGTGCAGACAGAAGGCGGCAGCGAGCTCGTTGCCGTGGAGATCCGCGCGGCGCTCGAGGAGCTAGGGCAAGTCGTCGGCGCCGTTTACACGGACGATTTGCTCGACCGCATTTTCAGCACGTTCTGCATCGGCAAATAGGCTCGCACCTGATTAATCAGTGGATATCGGCGCCGTCCGGCGGAACGTGAACATCAACATCATCGCGACAGCAAGGAAAATACATGAGGGCTCAGGCACTGCGCCGGCTGCTTCGGCGGCCGACCCTTGCGGCGCGTTCTTTCGCCAGACGATGAAATCGGCGGTATCGACCGTTCCATCCCGATTTCCGTCCGCGGACAGCGATTCGCCTGTCATACCATACTGTGAACGCCACTGCAGATAATCGCCCGTGTTAACTACTCCATCGCGGTTGTAATCTCCGGCCAGGAAGAATGGCTCGAGCGGGTCGTCGAAGCTGATGAACGCCCAAGCGAATCGCGTGTCCTGCAAATTCAGGAGGGGCAGATCGTACGAGTTGATCATGAAGCTGCCGGACGGGCTAGCCTGATACGTAAGGATGTTGTCGTCCGGGGCAGT
>DASXWB010000536.1:0-4534 GCA_036503915.1 Lacipirellulaceae bacterium
CGAACTCAAGAATCTCGGTTGCTTCACAGTCGTCGGCGGCCCTCTCGTGACGGTGGTCGAAGACTATTTCGAAGGCTTGGCCGACGCCATCTTCATCGGAGAGGCTGAGCAGACTTGGCCCCAATTCTTGCGCGAGTGGTCGCAGGGACTTCATCAGCATCGCTACGAGCAGCTTGAAAAGTCCGATATGTCGAGCGTGCCCACGCCTCGGTTCGACTTGCTCAAGATGCGCCACTATGCATTTGGAAGCCTCCAGTTCTCGCGTGGCTGCCCGTTCCAGTGCGAGTTCTGCGACATCATCGTCACTTTCGGCCGCAGGCCGCGCATCAAGAGCGCCAAGCAAGTCATTGCTGAGCTCGAGGCCCTACGCGCCACGGGCCTCGAGGTTGCATTCATCGTCGACGACAACCTCATCGGCAACAAAAAAGCAATCAAAGAAGTGTTGCGCGAGGTGGGTGAATGGCAGAAGCAACACGGATATCCTCTCCTGCTGTTTACCGAGGCTTCCATCGACCTCGCCGACGACGAGGAACTCATGCAAATCATGACCGAGGCGAACTTCATCGCCGTCTTCGTCGGCATTGAAAGCCCCAACGAAGACTCACTGCGCGAGACCAAGAAGTACCAAAACGTAAGGCAGGGCGGCACTCTGCTCGAGAAAGTTCATCGCATCCAGAACCATGGAATGGAGGTCTGGTGCGGCATGATCATGGGCTTTGACAATGACGACACCAGCATTTTCGACCGCCAGATCGAGTTCATCCAACAAGCGCGAATCTCCTTCTCGATGAGCGGAATGCTCTGGGCCATCCAGAAAACCCCCCTCTACGATCGCCTCCTCGAAGAGGGTCGACTCGACCTAAGCGACACGCCCGAATACGGCACAAACGTCATCCCCTTGCTCATGACCCGCGAAGAGCTCCGCGACGGTTACCTCCGCGTACTCACCGCGCAATACGACCCTGATATGTACTTCGAACGTACCGAGGCCCTCTTTCTGAGACCGAACTTCGATGTGGGCAGCATGCGGTCGACGTATTGGCGCAAGCATCCCTTCCGCAAGCTCAAGCTCGAGGGCAGGCGCCTCGCTCAGACGATCGGATTCTATTTCCGAATTCTCAGCGCGATTCCCGAGAAACACCTGCGCCAGGAATACAAGAAGCGCTTGTGGCGGTTCCTGAAGGTCAAGCGCCGACCAGGACTCACACTCTTCTATCTGTTTCACATCGCCATGCACTATCACGCCTACAGTATGTCCCGAAACATGACCTCAAAGCGCACGGCCATCTTGAACTCCTACTGATCGCCTTGTGGCATACCACTCGGTCCATGCTGGCCGAGCGCAAGGCCAGCCGCCAATTCCCCACCTCAGCTGTTCGGATCATTCACACACTCATCGGCATAATCAAGGCATTCCAATCTTTGCCGACAAAAGGAGCCCCGAAAGTTGGCCTAATCAGAACCTGATTGATTCATGCATCGATTGCGTCGCCTCCTGGCGTCATTCGTCGGGCCATTGGCGAGCAGTCCGCAGCCGGCATCGGTTGTTTGGCTATGACATTCGCCGCGGCCGCAACGGAATTTGGTATGGGACCGGGATTTTTGCGAATTAGAGTCCTAGGAATACGGAATTGCGAACAAGGAGGGCTTTGCCGAAGGAAGGAACAATTGGTGATATCCTGGACATACGTCGCTTCGCCGGGCGCGGCAAGCGGCGAAAGGGCGGTGTCAAATTCCTTAGGTTCTCAGCGCAAATCAGAAACTCGTTGGCCGGGAGCTTTTCGAACGCCCAGCCAAACGGTGTCTTAAATCGGTGGTTTGTTGATTTGTCTCACGCGCGACGTAACGGAGCACCCACGAGGGACGGCAGGGGTCGCGGCAGATGGCGGATCAACCATGAAGACACCTCGTGATTTACGTCGAAGGGCCATAGACTATCTTCCTGGAATTGCTTGATTTCCCAAGGGCCTGATGATGTCTTCCTTGATCGCCGAACTACTGAAGCGAGGCCCGGTCATCACCGACGGGGCTTGGGGTACCCAGTTGCAGGCATTGGGCCTGCCGAGCGGAGCTTGTCCCGACCATTGGAATCTCTCTCATCCCGAACGTGTCGAGGAGGTGCCAAAGGCGTATGTTGAGGCCGGGAGCCAAATCGTTCTGACCAACACATTCCGCGCCAATCGCTTGGCTATGGCAGCTTACGGGCTCGCCGACAAGGTGGTGCAAATCAACCAAGCCGGCGGAACAATTTCGCGACGGGCTGCTGGCAAACGGGCACGTGTTTTCGGTTCGATTGGTCCAAGCGGCAGAATGCTCTTCGCTGGCCAAACGACCGAAGAAGAACTGCACGGTGCCTTCATTGAGCAGGCTCAGGCCCTGGCAGATTCCGGAGTTGACGCCCTAGTGATTGAAACGATGGCCGATCTGGAGGAAGCCAAGCTGGCAGTCGCCGCGGCGCGGAACACCGGACTGCCGGTCGTGGCCTGCGCGGTGTTCGATTCGGGAAAGGACAAAGACCGGATTATGACCGGCCGAACTGCCGAGCAGGTTGCCCAGGAACTCACGGCTGCAGGTGCGGATGTTGTGGGCGCCAACTGTGGGCAGGGAATTGCCTCGTACGTGGCAATCTGTCGCCGCTTGCGCACCGCGACCGACCGGCCGATTTGGATCAAAGCCAATGCCGGCGTGCCGCGAATCGTCGGCGATCAAGTGGTGTACGAAACTAGCGCTGAACAATTCGCCGAATATGGCCCCCAACTGGTGGCTGCGGGCGCCAGTTTCATCGGCGGCTGCTGCGGTACTGGACCGGATTACATCGGCGCTCTCAAGCAACGGATCGGCCGATGAACTCGCGAGAACGGGTCTTGCTGGCCATCAACCATCAAGAGCCCGACCGAGTGCCGATCGATTTCGGCGGCACGCGGCAGTCGGGGATCGCCGCCGCCACCTACCACCGACTCAAGCAGCTTCTCGGCGTGCATTCGCCTACACGCGTGTTCGACGTATTCCAGATGCTGGCGGAAGTCGATCGCCCGATCCGCGAACGCTTTGGCGCGGATGTGATTGGTTTGTACCGCCCCTCGGTCGCTTTTGGAATTCGAAACGAGAATTGGAAACCGTGGCAACTATTCGATGGCACGCCGGTGGAGATGCCCGGCGGCTTTCAGCCGGTGATTGAACCCAGCGGCGACATCGTGCTCTTGCGCGATCAGATTCCCATTGCCCGCATGCCCAAAGATGGCTTCTATTTCGATCGGCTGGAAATTTACCCGGGAGCGGCCCACATTGATCTGCAGACATTTCAGCCGCCGCTACTCTCCGAGGAAGACTGCGAATTTTATCGGCAGCAAGCGGAATCACTCTACCAAAACACCGATTTGGCCGTGGTTGCCCCATTGGGCCCGCCTTACGAACTCTTCTATGGCCTGGGTACCGGCAACTTCGAGTCCTGGATCGTCACATTCGCCACCGAAGACGACTACGTTGCCGAACTCTACGAGAAGCTCGTCGCGGCTTGGTTGGAAAACCTGCGTCGCTTTGTCGACGCCGTGGGTAACCGCGTGCAAATCCTGCAAATCTGTGATGACTTCGGTATGCAGCAGGCACCCTTCCTTTCGATCAAGATGTTTCGCGAACGGTTGCTACCGTTCTATCGGCGGGGGCTGGACTGGATCCATCAACATACCGAGATGAAGGTCATGCTCCATTCCGATGGCGCTCTGTACCCCTTGATCCCCTCGCTGATCGAAATGGGAGTCGACATACTCAATCCAGTCCAAACCAGTGCCAGGGATATGGATCCCGCGCGGCTCAAGGCGGAGTTTGGCGACCAGCTGACTTTTTGGGGTGCCTCACTCGACTGCCAGCAGACACTGCCATTTGGCAGCCCGGAACAGGTTGCCCGAGAAGTGGCTGAGCACGTTAGGGCCCTCAAAGCCGGCGGCGGTTACGTGTTTGCCCCGGTACACAACATCCAAGCCGGCGTACCGCCCGAAAACGTCGTGGCCATGTTTGACAGGGCCCTCGTCGAAGGCGCGTACGCCTGAAAAGCTGACAGGCAGCCGAGGTATGTGGTAAGGCGAAGTTCCTGCGGAGCCGCCAGTTGCTCCGTGCTTTGGGGCCGCGGGGCTTGGCGGCAGACTCGACGCTCCAACCAAGTCGATTCTGAGCCAGCCGACGATTTCACGACTCCAACATCCGTCGCGCCAGCGCCACGGCGCCAGCAGCATTGTCGCTGTAGCCATCGGCGCCGATCGAGTCGGCGAAATGCTGCGTGACCGGTGCACCGCCCACGATCACCTTGCATCGGCCCTTCAGCCCCGCTTCGTGTACGGCCTGAACGACCGACTTCATGCCGGCCATGGTTGTGGTTAGCAGGGCGGAAACGGCGATGATATTCGCCCCGCTCTCTTTGGCCTGAGTTACAAACCTGTCGGCAGGCACGTCTACACCCAGATCAATCACGTCGAAGCCGCCCCCTTCCAGCATGGCCGCAACCAATCCCTTCCCGATGTCATGCAAATCACCCTTCACC
>DASXWB010000537.1:0-7853 GCA_036503915.1 Lacipirellulaceae bacterium
ACCAGGTTGGCATGCGCCCGGTAGTTCACGCCGCCGGCGATGTTGTAGAACGAGATGTCGTCGCCGGCCACCACATTGTTGCTCTTCCACCACTCGGCCCGGCCACCCAGCTTCCAGCAATCGTTGATGGTGTAGAACAAGTATTGGCTAACGCCTTTGTCCTCGTTCTCATAGCGGTTGTCGGTAATCGTGCCGTCGGTGCTGACGTAGTCGTGCTGGATCACGTACTGCCAGCATTCGCACAGGTCGAACAGGCCGACGAAGTGGTGGCTAAAGCCGTCCTGGTTGCCCGAACGCCAGCCGAAGTTGCCGCCCGTCAGGATGTAGGTCAGCGTCACGTCATCGCCAGCTTCGTAGCTGAAGCCGCCGAGGAAGATGTTGCCGGCCCCGAACTGATCGAAGCCCGTGTCCCAGCCCAGGCTCCAGCCGGCGTACCAGGTGAGGCAGTCGTTGGCGCTGTAGGTGCCCAACACGCCCGTGTGGGTGAACGGCTCGCTGTTGTAGTGCGTCAGCGTGTGGCTGTAGAAGAAGTTGCCCGTGGCGGCCACCACTTCGTAGCCGGCCGGCGTGAAGAAGTGACCGAACTTCACGTTCCAGTCGCGGAAGGCCACTTCCGTGTACAGCTGCGGGATGGCCCACTCATACGAGCCATGGTCCCAGGTCACGTCCCAGGTGCCGCCGTCGTTGCCGAAGGACTGGGCCGCATGGCCCTGGGCGCCGTACATCAGGTCGAAGCGGTAGCCCCAGTCGCAGCCGCAGGCGTCGGCCTCGGCCGCTTTGTTGACGTAGAACCAGGCCTGATCGAGGTTCAGGTTATGGGGCAGATCGTTGAACGACCGCTCATCGCCGCGGTCGAACGACAGCCGCTCGTTGTGATTGTACCAGCCGAACGAGAACCAGCCGCCGTACTCCGGCCCGTCGCAGCAATCGGGCGTGAGGCAGCTGCTCAATGTCCAGGCATCGCCCAGGCAGCAGTCGCCCAGGCAGTTGCCCCAGCCGCTGTCGCAGCAGCCATCGTTGTTGCAGCCGCAATCGCCGTAACCGTTCTGGCAGCCGTACGGCGAGCCGCCGGCATGGTCGCCTTCGACCACAACGCCTTCAGCCTCATCGGAATGCTCGCCGTCGCGCTCTGGCGCCATCGGCGCCGCGGGCGGAGCGGCCGGCTCGTCTTGCAAATTGTAATTGAACGCCGTCTGGATCGATGACTGAGCCATCGCCCCGGCGGCACAATAGGCCAGTATGGCCAACCCCAAGCTCCATCTTACAACGCTCACCTCTCGACTCCTTCTTCGATGTCCGCGGCGGTCGTGGGAAAACGAGCCGCGCGCGACGTGCGTGAATGTGAACGGCGTGCGCAGCAAATTCGCTCTGCGCTCCACCCTCACTGAATCAGTCAACCGCCTCGTCAAACATATCGTCAGCAGACTGCGCGGTTTAACGATTCAAAGCGCTGTCGAAAGCGGAAATCCGGCCTCCTGCGCGGCGAAACTGGCAAGGTTCGCGGATTGTTGTAGTCGTACTAAGTGAAGAGAAAAGCGTGCGGCAAACTTTTCCGGTGATGCCATGCGAAGCGAAGAAGCGTGACAGCGGCGGGTTAATTTAACCCAGGCGGAAAAGTTTAACACGGCTCGGGGTCGGGAGTCTTCAATTTGCGTGCGATTCCGACAAGCCTTTTATTGCCGAATAGTTCTATCCTCAAGTCTCGGCCGCGACTCCCGACCCCTTATGCACCGCACGCAAGAGGTCGGGAGTCGCGAGCGCGGACGGATAGCCGACTTTATCCGTAATGCGCTGCTGCGCGCGATTGCCGCGCGTGTTAAAGACTCCCAATCCTGCTACGCTCCCGGCGTGGGTTCAGCCGGGGAGTTTGCGTCGCGGAACGACAAGATCAGCCAGCGCAGCCCCTTTTCACCCGCCAGGCGCGAGCGCTGAACATTAAGGATTACTTGGATTCGACTGTCGGTCCGGGATCCCGCCTCGCCAGCCGGAGTGATGGAATACTGTTGTTCAATAACCATCTGGCCCGAGGACATCGGGCTATAGGACAACATCCCGCCGAAACGTACGTCGGACGCCGTGCCCGCCGCGCTGATGGCTTTCACCAACGGATGTTTCGTAAAGGTCTCCAGCGGCGTCTCGGTGGGAGGCGGCATGCCGGGTCCCGGCGAGGCTGGCGGCCGCGTGCCCTCGACCGTCAGTTGAAACGCCTCCTGTGTCTTGCCTGCCAACAACAGACCGAGCCATTGGCGGGCCATTTCTTCAGCCTGGTTGGAACGCAGTTGGCGTGTGACGCGATTGTGGCTGATCGAAGCTGTGGCACTGACCAGGCAGAGCGCCAGGGCGATCAGTGCAAGACCGCGGCCAGCCAGTGCCCCGTCGCTGGCGGCAATGCGCTGCACGGCCACGATCGCCAGCGCCGCGCCGAACAATGGAATCCCCAGTAACAAGGGATTCCAAAAACAAAGCGGCGACGCCAGGCCGAACACCAGCGCCACGATGGCCAAGGCGCTCATCGTGCGATACTCCGAGACCTCCGGCGGATCATCGGAATGAAATGCTGGCGTGTGCGAGGTAATTGGCGGGGTCGTATTTAATGTCATGCGCGCTGTCTGGGTTTATTCCGTCCGGTATTTGATCATCGTCCATGGCCGGACCGCTGCGCGGTCCGGCGAATTTCTCGGCATGCACTTCAGCCGCGATCAACGATCAGGCTTGTGATCTTCTCTAATTTCTCGCGGCGAATTTCATAAATTTTCACGAAATCTTTTGCCGAGAATCGCTCAGTTCCTGCGGAGCCTAGGGCTGACGGCTGGGACATCTTCTCGACAAAGCGCAGCCAGGCGGCGTCGGGCGCCATGACAAACGAAGCGGATTCGACATCGTCGTGGAGCAATTTGCCGCCGAAGGCATCCTTGGGCATCGGCGACATGTGCAGCGTGGCCAAGGAAAACGCGGCAAGCGTCCAAGCGGCCAACACGGCCGCGACCGGGCCGCCCACTGGATCGATAGGATTCTTGAACCGCATGCGGGTTTTGGAAGCCGCGGCAGTAAACACGCGACATACAACCATGACGGCTGCGAACAGTACCCAGATCACAGCGAAGTCAAGCCAATACGTGTGCTCGCCGTCGGACATTTCATCCAGATAGATCACCAGCGGCGAATAAAAGCCGAAGGCCACGAGCCCGCTGATGATGATGTTCACGAGCGTGATCGTATTGCTCCACAATCCTTCGCGGACCATCATGGCGATGCCGGTGAAAAGCGCGATGCCGTAGATTGCCAAGTACATGTTTAGGTGTCAGGTGTGGGGTGTTAGTTGATAGTGGTTAGTTGATAATGGATCGTAGCGCTCAACTCAACTATCAACTATCCACTATCAACTATCTACTCTTTTAATACGCGTTGCAGTTCGGCCAGCGACGTGACGCCCTTGGCCACGAGCAGCAGGCCTTCTTCCTGAAACGTGCGCATCCCGGCCGCGCGGGCCGCTTTCCGCAGCAGTTCGAGCTGCGGCTGCTTCAGAAGAATCTCGCGGATTTTGTCGTCGACCTCCAGCAGCTCGAACAAGCCCGTGCGCCCCTTGAAGCCCAAGCCGCCGCATTCCGGGCAGGGCTTGTCGATCTCCTCCGCCTTGGGCACGCGATACAGCGCTTCGACCTTGCCTTGCGGGATGCCGAGTTTCTTGAGGAGCTCCGGCGTCGGTGCGTAAGCCACTTTGCAGGTATCGCACAACTTGCGCACGAGGCGCGTGCACATGACGGCAGTCAGCGTGGCGGCCAGCTCGCGCTGCGGCACTTTTTTTTGCAGAAGGCGGAGTGGTGCTTCCGCCGCTTCCTTGGCGTGAACGTTGGTGATCAACAGCCGCTCATCATCTCTCACCTCGGCGAGCAAGAGCTTGGCCGCCTCCGTGTCGCTCAAGTCGCGCATCACGTAAACGTTGGGGTATTTGCGGATCAGGCTGGGGAGGATCGTGGCGGCCGTTTCGCCTTTGGCGGCGCTGTAGGTTGTGACCTCGATGTTTTCAATGTCGCGCTCGCGGTGCGCCTCTTCCTCTATCGACACGAAATCGCGCAAGAGGCGGTCGGTTTCCATGAGCGAGACGTCGGTGAGCGTCGTGATGCCGCCCTCGGGCGTGCCGGCAATCACCAACAGGCCCTTGTCGCGGGCCATGAGCGCCGACCACTGCTCGCCCAGCTTCGTCCGCATGCCGAGGTCTTCATACGAGCGGAAATTGCGCTGGTAACCGCCCAGGAGCTGCAGCATCACGCGCTCGCCGGTCTGGACACCCTGACTCGTGATCGGGCAAACGTACGAATGCTCCTTGTACTTCGCGCCGAATTTGCCCTCCTGCTTCTTGCGCCGCTCGGCGGCATTGAGGTTGGCGAGCGTCTTCATGACGGCCAGCATCACGTCGCTGGATTCGCGATCGCGGGCCTCGCTGTTGTGCCACACGCCATCGATGTGCTGGCGCACTACGACGGATTGCTGCGTGTAGTCCAGGATCGACTTGTCGCTGCGGCGGTCGGCCATGTCGGCCACGAACTCCTTGACCAGAAGGTAACCGGGCGACTGCCGGGCCGTGATGAGATTGGCCTGGTTGTCGCGCTCTTCGGCCGCGCCAATGGCCATCAGATCGACCGGGGCGCCTTTTTCATATTCGGCCTTACGCTCGGCGGCGATCTTGACGCCTACCTTGCTGAGCAGGTGCGCAATTTCATAGCGGAGCCAATCGGGCGTGAACACCTTCTGGTGCAGCTCGACTGCTTTGTTGCGCGTTACCGCATACGGCACGAACGTGGCCAGGAAGCAAATCGGCAACACGATGGCCGCCACCAGGAAATTCATCGGAATGCCGAGAATCGGAATTGGAATCGCCACCAGCAGCAGCACCGCCAAGAACGGGAAGTAGATGATTGCGTTCCATTTGCCGTAACCCAGGTCGAAAATCTGCGAATCGCGATTGACCCAGTCGGCCGCTTTGACCCAGATCAAAAACATCAGACACAAGACAAGAAACTTGAGCCAAAAAATGAACGGCGATTTGGCGCGCGGAATGGAATGCGCGTCGTTCCATTTATCCAGCTGCGGTGCCGGTGCGGGCGGCGCCGCGACATCCGCCGGGTCGGCCACATCATCCACGGCGGCCGCATCGTCGGCCGCGGCGGCGGCGTCCGGTTGATCCGCCGGTTGGTTCTCTTGTGCCCAGCCGCCCGAGGGTGTCAGTACCGCGCTCCAGAAGCAAATCGCCGTAATTAACGAACATCCAGAAAATGTGGCGCGCCTTGAATTGCCCTGAAAGGGCAAGATGTGATAGCCCAGGGCGCAGCCCTGGGTAAATCGCGGAAAACAAAAATAAGCTCTGAAAGAGCGCAATAATTGTCCGAGCATGTCTATGTCGCCCTTTCAGGGCTTACGGCAACATAGCGCCTACCCAGGGCTGCGCCTCGCCACGGCGAGGCTTCGCCATGGGCTGTCATATGTTGCCCCTTCAGGGCAATGATAACCGATGACAAGCACATTATCAGATGATCCCCGGATCTTTCACTTCGATGCCCTTGAGGGCCATCTTGAGCGCTTCGCGGTTCGGGGCCACTTCCATCGCGACTTCGCGGTCGATGAGCTCATCATCCACCAGCTGTTTGAGGCTCATCGTGAAGTCCTGCATGCCATCGTGCTTGCCGATGCGGATGATGTCGGGCAGTTTCTCATCGTTCTCTTCCAAGACGGCCTTGCGCACGTTGGCGTTGAACACCATGATCTCGACGGTGGGCACGCGGCCCACGCCCGGCTTGATGCTCTTGAGAAGTTTCTGGGCAACGATGCCGCGCATGTTGAACGCGATGGCGCTGCGCAGAGCGGAATGCATATCTTGGGGGAACAGGTCGAGGATGCGCCCGATCGTGGTCGCCGCGCTACTCGCGTGAATGGTGCCGAACACAAGATGGCCGGTTTCGGCTGCGTGAATGGCCGTCATGAACGTTTCTTTATCGCGCATTTCGCCGACCAGCATCACATCGGGGTCTTCGCGCACCGCGTGCTTCATGCCGACGCTGAAGTCGACGACATCCAGTCCGATTTCGCGCTGATTGATCAGGCACTTGTCCTCGGTGAAGACGAATTCAATCGGGTCTTCCAGTGTGAGGATGTGTTTGCGGTAGCGCTGATTAACCCAATTGAGCATCGAGGCGATCGTAGTGCTCTTGCCGGAGCCGGTCACGCCGGCCAATAGAATCATGCCTTGGTCGTAGGTGCACAGCCGTTCGATCGAGGGCGGCAGGTGCAGGCCCTCGAAGTTTGGAATCCAGCTGTTCACACGGCGGGCGACCATGCCGACGTGCCCCAGCTGCTGCAGGAGATTCACGCGGAAGCGCCACTGGGTGCCGTCCACGTCGAGCGTGTGGGCGAAGTCGGCCCCGCCGTCGCGCTCGAAGATCTTGCGGTTACGCTCATTCATGAGCGGGAACGTGAGCCGGACCATCTCCTCATCACTGATCGGATCGCGGTTCATCGGCCGCAGCGTGCCGTCGACGCGGACCATCGGCGGCTTGTCGACCTTCAGGTGCAGGTCGCTGGCTTTGAGCTTCACGCAAGCGCGGAACAGCTTATCGACCTCCAGGTCTTGCTTGCGATTGATGAAGCTGCTTTTAAACGCGTCGTCTTTTGCCATGGGTGTGGAAGCTGTTAGCTATTAGCTGGTAGCTGTTAGCAATGGACTGGTCGCTTAAGCGGACCACTCCGTAGGTTCATCTTTTATGCTTTTCGAAATTCATAAACGAACACAGATCCCTCGCTCGGCCATCACGCGCTTCGTTTCTTCAATCGTATACTCGCCGAAGTGAAAAATGCTGGCCGCCAGGGCCGCGTCGGCTTTGCCGATAGTGATCGCGTCGGCCAGGTGTTCCGGCTTGCCGGCGCCGCCGCTGGCGACGACGGGAATGGTCACCGCCTCGCTGACGGCGGCCGTGATTTCAAGGTCGTAGCCGTCTTTGGTCCCGTCGGCGTCCATGCTCGTGAGCACTATCTCGCCGGCGCCGAGCCGCTCGACCTCGCGGGCCCAGGGCACGGCTTCCAGCCCGGTGGGCACGCGCCCGCCGTTGATGTGGACTTCAAACACCTGGCTGCCGTTGCGTGCAACGCGCTTGGGGTCGATATTCACCACAATACACTGGCTGCCGAAGCGGCGGGCCGCATCCTCGACAAACTTTGGGTTCTTCACCGCGGCGGAGTTGATCGAAACCTTATCGCTGCCGGCCAGCAGCAGCTGGCGGATGTCGTCCAACGTGCGGATGCCGCCGCCCACCGTGAGCGGCATGAACACCTGCTCGGCCGTGCGCCGCACCACATCGAGCATGATATCGCGCCCTTCGTGGCTGGCCCGAATGTCGAGGAACACGAGCTCGTCTGCGCCTTCTTTTTCGTACCGCGCGGCCACCTCGACCGGATCGCCCGCATCGCGAAGGTTGACGAAATTCGTGCCTTTCACCACGCGCCCGCGGTCGACATCCAGACAGGGAATCACACGCTTGGCGAGCATCTTATGCGGCGCGCCCTACGAACGCGTCCAACCGAACGGCGTAGCCGCCGAAAGTTAACCGAAACACGCTAAACTACTCAGTTTAGGTAGGCGAAAAGACGCGGTCAACGGGCGCAATTGAACCACGGATTGCACGGATGGGCACGGATGGGCACGGAAAGTCTTTACAATTATTCGTGCTACTAACAGTTCGAGTTTTTGTATCGTGCGTAAATTTTCAGGCTGCGATTTGCATTAGTTTGTTGGCATTGGCGGAGCGTGCGGCGAGCAAGGCGGTAATGACTTCTCGCCCATAGGTGCTAACCATATAGCGATG
>DASXWB010000538.1:0-4503 GCA_036503915.1 Lacipirellulaceae bacterium
GGCTGGCTCGACCCTATCCCTGCGTACCTCTTCGCTGGTTTCAACCTCAGCATCAAAATGCTGCCCGTCAGAAGCTTGCGCCAGCGCGCGGGCGACGGCATCCAGCTCGCTCGGCGCGGCAACTTGCGATTCTGCTTGCGCAGCGGCGCCCTCATGTTCTAGTGCCAGCGTCCAGCCGCTGTGGACAAGGAGGTAATACGCGCCGCCGGTCGCGCAAATCGCGGTGAGGCAAATGAAAATAATCGCCGCAAATCGCTTGTTTCCAGCCATGATAGCTCGCTTTGGAATCTAGCCGTCGGGAAGGGCAGGGCGGCGCGCCATCCGACCGGGGAGCGCGCACCGATGGGTGGCGTGTAGTAGCAAAAACGCGCTCCCCGGCAAAGGGCAATCGACGCGGCTGTTGGCCGCTCGTCTCGTCCGTCGGCGGGAATGCTGGCGCCGAGCCGATTGAGGTGTCCACGAGACAGAGTTTCGGCTAAAAGCGCTGCTCATCGCACGCTCGTTCCAGGGGCGACGCCAATGCTCATCTCGCTGATCCTTTTATTGGCCGCGCTGCTATCGTGGCTGTCTTCCATCGTGTCTCAGCTTGCCGGGCCGCTTCGAAAGCCGCCCATCACGCCACAAGATCCGTCGACACTGATGCTCGCTTTGATCGGCGTGGGAACGGTTGGCGTGTACTTCGCGATCAGCCGACGGGCCTGGCGACGACGAGAGGCAAGCCGAACATTGCAATTCAAAGTGACGCCGGCAACGAAACCGGACGAGCACATGCCTTCGCGCGGCGCTGCCTAACGCGAGCGCACATAGCCGGGCCATCTTGGCCCGCCGCATGTTTTCGAGCACCCGTCCCGAAGGAATGGTCCGGCTAGGTAGAGCGGTTGGCAAACTGTCGGGCTTGCGAGGCCACATCGAGGCCAACCATGTCGCTCCAGGCTTTCAGCAGTCGTCGGTAGACGAGCCCGGGCCGGCCGTCACCGATCGGCTTTCCGTCGCACTCGACGATCGGCAGCACACAAACCGACGTGCTGGTGAGCATCGCCTCGTCGGCCGAGCGCAAGTGCTCGACCGTAAGCGGCCGGGTGATGAACGGCACACCGAGCTCGCCCGCCAATTCCTGCACGACGTGCACGCTCACGCCGAAAAGAATGTGCTCGGGTGGCGGCGAGACGAGCCCTTCACCTTCACGATAGACAAGCACGTTCGCGGTGCTGGCTTCCGCCAGGTATCCGTCTTCATCGAGCAAAACGGCCCGCGCGCCGGGCTGTCGCTGGGCCGCGCGCCGATCGGCCAAATAAAAGTGCATCCGGCTGCGGCACTTCAACTGCGGAGGCAATGATTCGGGCGGAATCTGACGCACATTACTTACAATGACGCGAACCCCGCTTTCGAATTGCTCGGCCCAAAGCGGAAATGGCAGCGAATAGCCGTGGACGCAGACCGTCGGCCGAGCCGCACCCACAACTCCCGGCGTGACAAAGGCGACGATGGACCAGTCATCGTCTTCAGCGATCTGCTGGCGATTGCGGCTCACGAATTCGCCAGCGGCAGCCGCGACTTGATTCGAGATCGCTTGGACGTCCAAGCCGACGATCTCCAACGATCGCCGCAGCCGCCGCATGTGCTCCTCGAGCCGGAACACCTGGCCGCGGAACGTGCGCAACCGCTCGGTAACCGTCGCGCCCAAAAGGAATCCCAGATCATCGACGCCGATGCGCAGCTCCCTGGTGGGTATCCACTCACCGTTGTAATAGGCCCAGCGTGCGTCCATGAGCCTAGTATAGGGAAGCTGCGAAATCAGAGTAGGGCGTGGATCGTATGCCTTCGCCGCGACTCGACTGGGGCACCCGGCAGACGGCAATTGCCGGGTGCCCGGTCCGCCGAAGTCAGCGGCTAGGCATGATTCGTCCGGACATGCTCAGCGCCTGCGGCGGGAGAGCATGCCACGCATCAATTCGCGATCGCAACTTGCCCTTCGCTTGCGGGCGCAACGCCAATGGCATTCTCCCAGAGCTGTCCGGGCAGCCCAGGCACGCACAAATACTGGGACAGAAGATGCCGCGAGACATAGCGGCTCACGTCCCGCATCGTAATCTTCGACATCTCTGCAGCAGAAATACACGTGGGCCCGCTCAGGCCAAGGGCCTGTGGCCGGCCCTCGAATGCCAGGTGATAGTACCGCATCGCCGGGTCACGGCAATTGTTTATCAAAAGCATCCGATTGACCTGCGACATGGCGTGCCCGTGATATTGGCCTTCACCCAGCCAATGGGCATGCATCGTGGCCGATATTAAGACGACATTCATCGGAGGCCGATTGGGGTGCACGCGCTGCGAAAGGGCCAAATGCCCTAGGCTACCGCCGCCGAGAAAATGTAAGCCGCCCGTGATAACACGCGCCCCGAAGCTGGGGCCAACGAGCGAGATCGGCGTCTCGACGGGCAGCTGATCCACGAGCCAGGCCAACTGGCAACCGGCCGGCCCCGTGCGCGCCGCCTTCACGCGAACATCGCGCAAGAGTGGCCCGACCTGTGCCGATGGCCAGGAAAAAATGACAAAGCGAATTGGCGGGCCACTCGTGCCAGATTGCATCATCCGCCGATACACCGCCAGGCCTTGCTGCTTGGCATCGCTCGGCGTGATTCGATTGCCGTGCACATAGATGATCGTCGGCACCGACGAATCGTAGGCCAGCAACGACTCAAAATCAGATCGCTGCCAATGACGATGGCCAATCGCATCGTAGATCGCGTAGTTCTCAACCACCAGTCCCGCGCGCATTGACGACGGGTCACAGCTTCCGCACAGCGAGCGCACGTTGACGACGACGATTTCGTCTTGCGGACGCACGCCACTAACCAAGGCGAGACTATTTCGCCACGGTTGCATCATCGGCGGAGCGCCGAATATCGGCTCCTCCGCCCCGGCCAGCGTCCCTGTGAACCCGGCAAGGACAATCGATAACAGTACAGTGCGCGATAGGCAAGTTTGAGTCATAGTAGTGAATCCGTAGGTGTTAGTTCAATGGATTGGGGCCGTCGTCGAGATTCTGAGGGTTATACCGAGGCGCGAAACTTTATCAATCAGGTTTCTTTTCTGCCGTGGAGTAAATCTGGAAAAGTGTAGCAAGTTTTCACCGCGGCATGTGGGCTCGCGTTGAAAAAATTCATCGGTTTCGTTTGCACATCGCTGGCCAGGATGTAGAGTTGCACAGCCTGCTAGAGTCGGAGGTGAAGCACGGAACATGTAACTAGGAGTTGCAGGTTACATTCCCTTCTCCCCCCGCTCCATGCTCCTGGCTTTCCCACCTGCAAATCGCCCGCCTATGCAAGTTTGAATCGGAAATTCAGACGGCACGACCCAAGCAGTAATCCCCCGACTGCTTCCCCTGGAGACACAGAAACATGAAGAACTTGCTGATCATGCTGGCCGTAGCGGCGCTCCCGGCTACCGCCGGTTGCAATTGCTGCGGCTTAGGCGCCTGCCCATGCAACCCGTGCAATTGGTTTAACCGGGGCGCTTACTGCGGCCCGACGACCTACGCGACTCCGGTGGCGGCGGCGCCGACTTGCCCGCCGACCTATACCCCGGCGGTCATGCAGCAAACGATGCCGCAACAATATGTGATGCCAACCCAGGCGCCGTACGCCACGCCCTACACGGCGGCCCCGATGATGGCCGCTCCGCAACAGATGCCTTTCGCCTACAGCGAGCCGGACTGTGCTTATGCGGCCGAGCCCAACTGCGGCTACATGGGCACCGTCGGCTATGGGCCGAGCATGCCCATGGAAATGGGCGGCTGCTGTGAAATGGGCGCTTACGACGCCGGCGCAATGACGGCCCCGGGTGAGGCATTCATTGATCCGGCCCCGGCCGCGGAGTGAAGATTGATTCACCCTCCCCCCAGAGGGAGAGCGGGTTACTACAAACTATTTGGCGCGAAGCAAAGCCGGAGCCGGTTTCCCCGCCCTCCCACGCCGGCACGGCTACTTCGCGTGACGTGGGTTGATGTCGTCCGGGACGTTCAGCCCTCATGAGCCCTGTCGCGGCTACGCCATCCTGAAGGCAGCCGCGCAGGGCTGTTTTGTTGAGAATAGCATTGCACTGGTGTCTGGGGCAAAGCGTAGCGACGCCCCAGTTCGTCATGGATCTTCTGGGGCGTCGCCCCAGGCACACTGCTAAGCAATCTGTGGCACGCCAAATTCTTTGCGGTATTCTCGACGCAGCAGTTGATTCGCCGCGTCGGCCGCGTCGCCGACGAACTGTTCGCGCTCGCCGTCGAATTCGAGCACCGGGCTGATTTTGAAATCCGACTGCGCAATGTCGACGCCATTGCGATGGAGGTGCTCGTGCACGTGGCCGACTAATTGCGGCCACAGGTCGACGTCCTGACCAATGGATTGCGACTTCTCATCGGCATACGGTCCGCCGATCCGGCAGGCGATGTTCACCAGGTTGCACCAGGCTGTGGAAGCGTGGCCAAATTTGACTTCGGCATTGAGCCGC
>DASXWB010000539.1:0-6304 GCA_036503915.1 Lacipirellulaceae bacterium
AATTACTCCGCACCAAAAAAAGCCGGTAACCGCAGCGGTCTCGACGATGCGCACGATCACTACCATTACACGGCGAACACGCGAGCAGGCCGGCCGGCTTCACGTAGGCGAGTCTCTCCGATCGAAGATTCGCCGTGGCGAAGACTCGCACCATCCGAGTCTCAGAGAGACTCGGCTGGGACGTGGTTTCACGCTCATGGAACTGGTGATCGTGATCCTGATCATCAGCATTTTAGCGGGCGCGGCCGTTCCCACCTTCTTCGATTCCTTGCTGTTCCATCAGGTGGAGTCCGCCGCGCGGCGTGTTAAATCGGATCTCGAGCTGGCGCGCCGAACGGCGCGACAAACCAGCAGCGCCCAGTCGATCACTTTCAGCGGCGGCACGTACGCGCTTTCGACCGCAATCAAGCATCTTGATAATCCGCACGAGGAGTATGTCGTTGATCTGTCGGCGGAACCCTACCACTTGGAACGCGTGACCGCCGACTTCGAGGGCGCGCCCTCCGTATCGTTTGACGGCTATGGCGCGCCGACTAGCGGAGGCACCGTCGTGCTCGAATGCAAATCACTCAAGTGCACCGTCACGCTCGACGGAGTCACCGGAGAGGTCACGATCACCAGCGGCCACTCCGACGGGCGCACGGCCAAAGTGGCCGCACCTCTCGACACAAACTAAGCTGTGCAGTTTTCATGTTGAACCCACGTACCCAGTGCAATTCACCAGCGGTTGCCTCGTCGGTCATGCGCGGCGGCCACACGCTTTTGGAACTGATCGCCGCGATGATCTGCAGTGCCGTGCTGCTAGCCGGGCTCGGCTCCGTGATGCTTATTGCCCGACAGGTAGCCTATACGCCGTCGGCGGCCACGGTGCGCACCGAAACAAGCGAGGTCGTAAGCTGGCTGGCCGATGAGCTGCAATACGCCACGCTGCTTATCGGCGAGTCGCCTCAAGCGCTGGAATTCGTGATCGCCGACCGCGACGGCGACGGCCGGGCGGAACGAATTCGCTACGAATGGTCAGGCACGCCGGGTGACCCGCTTGTGAAGACGATCAATGGCGGCACGCCGAAAAATATCCTCGAACAGGTCGACCAATTCCAGGCGGCTTACGTGCTGAAGCCTGAAACCACGACGCTCAACACGACAAGCGATACGGCGGAAGCGGTCTTGTTCAGGAACGACGACGTGCAGGCTGGCGTTGAGCGCGACATTACTACGACCCGTCACTCAGCACAAATCATCAACGCGGCGACGCTCGTCGACGTTCCGGCGAACGCCATTTGCTGGAACGCCACCAAGGTGCACTTCCAGGTTCGCGACCTCAACAGCGCTACGGAAACACTACTCATCCAGCTGCGCTCCACCGGCGGAACCTACGAGGGCCCGACCAGCGAGGTGCTTGGGCAGCTGAGCATTCCCGAGTCTACGCTTGGCAGCATGAGCTGGAAACAGGTGTCGTTTCCCAGCCCGGTGCGCGGCCTCGCGCTGCATCGAAAATACGCGGTGGTTTTGACGGGCGTTGGCGGCGACGCGGCCCGGCTCTTATATGTCGACAACGTGCCCACCGGCGTGTTCGAATCGAATGATGCGGGCGCGACCTGGCAGTACATGCCCTCGCGCGAGGTATTTTACCGCGTCCAGGGCACATACACGCTTCCCGGCCTGACCCACAACATTGTGCGGAACTACGTCTCCCACGTGCAGTTCGTGCTGCAGTCGGGCGACCAGAGCCATTCCCGTGTCGACACGAGCGTGCCGCTGGTGAATTTGCCGGAGCAGCTTTCATCGTACTGGCGGACCGACTTCGACCGCGACCCGACAATCACCGACGCCGACGGCGACGGCACGCTGGATTGGGCGATGGCCGCCGGCGGAACGTTCGACGAAGGAACGCTCATTAATGGCGTCTGGCACGCCGCCGGCGCATTGGAGACCCGTCCGCCGAACGACTTCACGAAAACCACGATTGTCGAGGTCCGCTGCAGAAACACCAGCTCCAGTGGCAATGGTACGACCGTGCACATCACGGCGGACCGGCAAAACGGCCTTCACGCTCCGCTCACGGTGAATCTGAAATTGCAGCCGGACGGCATGACGCAAACGCTCACGCTGCTGGGCAACACGTCGGACTCCAATTCGGTGGCCCTGTTCACGTGCCCGCGGCTTTCGAGTGACTTTGTGACTTTCCGCCTGACGATTGTCCCGCACCTGGATCTCGTGAATCTGCACGTTAACGATGAGGATCAAGGCACTTACTCGTATCCGGTCTTTGCCCCGTCGACGACCGACCGGCTTGTCACGTTGTTCCCCGATGCCAGCCTCGCAGAATTCGATTACGCCGATGTACGCGTTACCGCAAATTAAAGTAGGGTGGGCACCGCCCACCATCGGGCCCGCTAAGCTTACCCGATCGCCCTGGTGGGCTGTGCCCACCCTACGCCGGCGCGCGGGTCTCTCCCTGATTGAGGTCGTTGCCTCGACGATGATTGTCGGCGTGATGGCCGTGGCGGCGCTCAATTCGCTCGGCGCGGCGACCCGCTCGTCGCAGTCGATCGGCAACCGGGCAGTGGCGATCGGCTTGGCTGACGAGCTGATGTCGGAAATCCTGCAAGCGGAGTACAGCGAGCCAAGCGGCGCGGCCAGCCTGGGCCCAGACAGCGGAGAAGTAGGCGGGCCGCGCTCGGCGTTCGACGATGTCGACGATTACGACGGCTGGAATTGCTCGCCGCCCCGATATCGCGACGGCACGCCGATGCCCGATCGCGACAATTGGCGGCATCGCGTGGAGGTCGACCACGTTCTTCCTGACGATTCAACGCAGATTGCCGGCAGCGATCAAGGCGCCAAGCGCATCCATGTATTCATCGAATACCGTGACGAGATCCAAATCGAGCAGATTGCAGTTCGCACCAACGCCAGCGGTGAGTAGCGAGCGGGGAGCGGGGAGCGCGGGATTCGGAAATGGGAGGCAACGATGAGGCGCAGAAGTCATAAAGCCAGTCGTACCGGCGGCGTTTATATCGCCGTACTGGGCAGCGCGCTGGTGGTCAGCCTGCTGGGGATTTCCGCGCTCGTGGGCCAGCGCATCGAGAACCGCTCTGTCGTGGCCTCCGCCGACATTCGCCAGGCCCAGCTCAATGCCAGCTGCGCCATCGAGATGGGGATGCTGGTGATGAAACAGGAGTCCAACTGGCGAACGACCCGGCCGCACGGGCCCTGGTTCAGTTCGCGCGACACGGGCGCCGGCACCTGCACGCTGGAAGTGCTCGATCCGCTGGACGGCAACCTCGCCAACGATCCCGACGATCCCGTGGTCATGGTCGGCGTTGGTTACCGCGGGGACGCCCAGCAGCGAGTCAAGCTCACGGTCGAGCCGCAGTCTCAAGCACTGAGCAGCCTTCGCTCGGCGATTGCGGCCGGGGACGCCATCAACGTGCAGGCGAGTATACTTCGCACCAATGGGCTGATTACTGCAAACCAGGTCACAGCCACCAGCGCGCAAGTCTACGGCGACGTGGAGGCGGTCTCTGTCAGCGGCTCGACCTTCGCCGGCACCACGCACCAAGTCGACGCCGCCAAGCTGCCGAAATTGCCGAATTGGGCAAACGTATTCGATTACTATCGCAACAACGGCACGCAGATACTCATAAACAACATTCCTCCCGCGAACACAAACAACGTCGTTCAAAATCACAATTGGAACGTCGAAAGCGGCACGATCTATTGGACCGCCACGCAGCCGGGCACACCGGCCAACTTCGCAACCTTGAGCCAGTCCACTACCTGGCGGCAGTCGGGCTCGAGCAGCCTGCGAGTAACGGCCCGCAGCTCCTGGCAAGCCGGCGCCATTCATCGCATCGAACACTTCGTCAAGCCAGGCCAGCAGTATGATGTGGACGTCTGGACCGCGCTCGACGAAGGCGCGTTGATTGGCACCGGCAGCCGCCCGTTTCAATTATCGCTGCATGTCAAGGGGACGAACGATGCCGGCGAGCTGGTGGTCACGACGCCGTCGGCTTCGGTGACGTGGGTGACGGTAGTACTGGATTTAATCATGACACCTGCCAATATTACCGGTCGGCTGACGGTGCCGAATTGGAGCGGCGACTTGGAATATGCCTTCATCAAGATCGGCGACGCTGAGAGCTCGGGCGGAACCGCTGAGTTTTTTGTCGATAGCCTGGTGATTCGAGAATTCAGCACCGGCCGGCGTATCTTCCGTCGAGTTCTGGGACCGGGCACGGGCGGCGGCCTGGTCGGCACGCCCAACCCACAGGGGCTCTACTGGATCGATTGCGGCGGCCAGCGGCTAAACATCGAACGCTCGCGCATCCTGGGCACGTTGCTGCTGGTGAATCCGGGGCCGGGTTCTGGAATCTCGCACGGCCCGATTCACTGGACGCCGGCCGTGGCCGGCTACCCGGCCCTGCTGGTCGACGCCGACAGCGCTCCCCAGTTCAGCATCTCGTCGACGCACCGCGTTCTGAGCGAGGCCGAACAACGGGTTAATTTCAATCCGGCCGGCGCGCCGCACGAACAGTTCGGCTCCGACACCAACGAGCTGAACGACATCTATCCCTCGGTAATTCGTGGCATGGTCGCGATCGAGGGCGACTTCGTGTTTCAGAACCGGCCGTTTGTTCGCGGCCAGTTGCTGGTGGGCGGTGATATAGCCAACTCGGCCGGCGAGCTGGACGTCGAATACCAGGCCGACTCGCTGCTCAATCCGCCGCCGGGCTTCTTGGCCCCGCACACCCATACGCGCCGGCCGGGCTCCGTGGCGAAGGACGTATGGCCGTAGGCGCAACAAGTCGGGTGTCAGGCTTCGGACGTGAGCTCAGCCGAACCGTGTCAGTTGTCAACAGCGGTGCGTGCGCCAGATAATGGCCCGTTGCCACTGACACCTGACACCTGACACCTGACACCTGACACCTGACACCTGACACCTGACACCTGACACCTGACACCTGACACCTGACACCTACTCATGCACCGCCGGCCGTTGCTTGAGATGCTAAAGCGTTATCGGCAGGCGTTTCCTGCTGAGGCCGGCGTCGTCGGCCAAATCTGTGCGCTGGTCGAAGGCCACGCCGACTGTTTCGAGCGCTCGTGCCGGCCGGGCCACATTACCGGGGCGGCCTGGATCGCCTCCGACGATCGCCGGCGGTTTCTCCTCGCGCACCATCGCAAGCTGGATCGCTGGCTGCAGCTCGGCGGCCATGCGGACGGCCAGTGGTGCGTCGATGAAGTGGCGCTGCGCGAAGCGCGCGAGGAGTCCGGCCTGTCGGCTTTCCACATCGTGCCGATCGACGGCCTGCTCATGCCGTTCGACGTGGACGTGCACCAGATCCCTGCGCGTTACGATGCTGCCGGTCAACTCGTGGAGGATGAGCACCAGCACTACGACATCCGCTTCTTATTCGTGGCCCATGCGGGGCAGGAAGTATCGGCCAGCGACGAATCGCACGATCTTCGCTGGTTCACGCCCGAAGAGATCCGGCAGCTTACCGACGAGCAGAGCGTGCTGCGAATGCTCCGCAAGGCGCTGGAGTTGCTTGCCTGAATTCTTTTGCGGAATACGTAGTAACCACGGAGACACGGAGGGCACGGAGAAAGAGTTACATTTGTCATGAGTCATTTGTCCGTTTGAAATTGACAGTTCGGAAATGGCCGATGACAAATTAGAAATTTGCAATGACAATTCGACGCCTCCGCTCCGTGTCCTCCGTGCCTCCGTGGTTCATTCCTTCCGTTCGAGCACATGCGCCACCACCCTCCACGCGGCCAGCTTCTGCGCGAAGCTCCGCCCGGCATGCGCCGGGCTTGTCGACGGCAGGCGGATGAATTCAAGCTCGCGGTCCAAACGGGCGAGCTGGCGAATCGCGTGCCGGCGGAAGGCCGTCTCGGCCTTCTGTCCGTTAAAAAAGATCTTCTTAATGTGGAGATGTTCGGCGAAGAAAGACGCAAAATCGTTGGGCGATTCCGATTCCACGCGAATCGCCGTGTCGAGGCTCCCTTCGCGATGACACTGGCGCAGCACATCCCAAACGGCGACGCGGTGTTCGCGCAGGATGCGTTTGCGCTCGTCATACGGCAGCGCGGGGCCAGCGCCGAACAGCCGCCCCATGATGGGCCAGAACGCGTTTTGCGGATGGCCATAGTACTGCTGCTTGGCCAATGAGGCGACACTCGGCATCGACCCCAATACGAGCACCCGCGCATCCGCCGCCGCGATCGGCGGGAAGCCATAAATTGCCCGTGAGTTTCGCTCCCCCATCTGCAAATTTCGACTCATCCATTAATT
>DASXWB010000540.1:0-1668 GCA_036503915.1 Lacipirellulaceae bacterium
AGGTTGCCGCACTTGGCGCCTGGCGCGTCGCAGAGCGAACGGCCGCCGGAGAAGTCGGTGCCGGTGTTGGTGCCTTCGAGGTTGAGCTTGAACTGCTTTGGCGCGGCATAGGGCGCGGCCGCGATCTGGACGGGGATGTAGACCAGCCCGGTTTTCGGGTGCAGCGCCATCGGGTGCCAGTTGTGCATGCCGAGCGCGCCAGGCGAGACGATGGCGGGCTTGCCAGTTTTGTCGTAGCGCGCCGCGGGTACTTCCACCGGGCGGCCGGTTGCCATGTCAACGTGCGTCGCCCAGGTGAGGGGCGCGAATTTCTCGGCGGACAGCAACTTGCCGTTTTTTGCGTCGAGCACATAGAAGAAGCCGTTCTTCGGCGCCTGCATGACGACGCGGCGCTTGCCTTCTGGGTAGTTGAGATCGGCGATCATGAGGGGTTGCGTGGCGGTGTAGTCCCACGTGTCCCCTGGGGTCGTCTGATAGTGCCACTTGTATTGGCCGGTGTTCGGATCGAGCGCGACGATCGAGGAGAGATAGAGATTGTCGCCGCCGCCCGGCGAGCGCACGGCTTGATTCCAGGGATTGCCGTTGCCGGTGCCGATGTAGAGCGTATCTAGCTCGGGGTCGTACGCCATGCCGTCCCACACTGTGCCGCCGCCGCCGATCTTCCAGTAGGCATCACCGTTCCAGGTCTTGGCGGCTGCAGCGAGCTCTGGTTGTTCATAGGGTTTCGACGGATCGCCGGGCACCGTCCACCAACGCCAGAGCTGCTGGCCAGTATCGGCATCATAGGCGCCGACGTAGCCTCGCACGCGATACTCGGCGCCGCCGTTACCGATGATGACCTTGCCGTTGACGATGCGCGGAGTGCCGGTGATGGTGTACGGCAGCGAGGTGTCGGTCGTCTGCACCGACCACACTTGCTTGCCGGTTCTGCTATCGAGAGCAATCAAGCGGCCATCGAGCGCGCCGAGATAGATCTTGCCGTTCCAGGCAGCGACGCCGCGATTGACGACATCGCAACAGGCATCTGCTGCCTTGGATTTGGCGACCCCCGGATCGAATTCCCAAAGTTTTTGGCCGGTGCGAATGTCGAACGCCTTCACCATGCTCCAGGCGGTCGTCAGGTACATCACGCCGTCGACGACGATGGGGGTCGACTCCTGACCGCGTTCGGTATCCATGTCGGCGTACCACGCGAGTCCGAGCTCTTTGAGGTTGGACTCGTTGATCTGATCGAGCGGGCTGAAGCGTTGCTCGTCATAGCCGCGGGCTGCAGCCAGCCACGAGCCGGGCTCATTGTTGGCGGTCAGTCGCTCCGCGTTGACCGCCGCGGCGCCGATCGTCCGAGTGGTCGCCACGCTCGCCGGTGGGCTCGATTGCGAATAGCTGTTGCCGCTACCTGCGAGCGCTGCCAGGGCCAAGGACATCCAAAGTGTGCGCATCGAATCTCCCCAAGAAATCAGCGCGGGAGCCTAGAGCCGAAGCGCCGCAGGAGGCAACCGCAATGCAACGGAAAGCGGGCAGTCAGGCACGGCGCACCGCGGCGTAGAATCGATGCGATGTTCACGCGCGGTATCGCAGGATTCGAGATCGGCCCCGACCCGGCGCATCCGGCGCCGGAAAACGAAATCAGTCGCGGCGGTGATTCCGGCGTCGTCTGGCTCGCGACGC
>DASXWB010000541.1:0-3925 GCA_036503915.1 Lacipirellulaceae bacterium
CTCGTGCCGCTCGACAGGGAGCGCGGCGACACCTGGCCGGAGGATCCTATGCGGATTCGTCCCACGCCGTCGGATTCGACACGCTATTTGGGCGACCAATCCGGGCCGCCGACCTATCTAAATGTCGGCTCGCATTGGTGGGACGCCTCACAAATCTACGGCAACAGCGACGCCCAGACGCTGAACCTTCGCTGCTCCGACGATGACGGTCGTGGCAAGCTCAAGCTCTTCAAACGGAAGCTCACGGATGAAGAAGGCGCCGCCCGGGCGGCTCGAAAGGCGCGCGGAGCAGCGCTCTTCCGCTCGGCTGAGGAACAAGAGCAGGAAGAGTCTGACGAAGAAGGCCTGCCGCCCAGCGAGGTACGCGGAGTTGTCGAGCAGGCGGGAGTGACCAACAACTGGTGGATCGGATTAAGCCTGCTGCACACGCTCTTCGCTCGCGAGCATAACGCGATCGTCGACCGTCTGCAGCTCGCCTATCCCGATTGGAGCGGCGATCAGTTGTTTCACACGGCGCGGCTGATCAATACAGCGTTGATGGCGAAAATCCACACGGTCGAATGGACCACCGCAATCCTGGGCCACCCCGCACTGCAGATCTCGATGAACGCCAACTGGTGGGGCCTGGTGACGGAGCGAATCACGAAAGCCTTTGGACGGCTTTCCGATAACGAGGCGATTGGCGGAATTCCAGGTTCACCGACAGAACATCATAGCGCGCCCTACGCCTTGACCGAGGAATTCGTGGCCGTCTATCGCCTGCATCCGCTGATGCCGGACGGAATCCAGTTTTACCGGGTAAAAGACGGATCCCCGGCCCATTATGCGAGCTTGCCGGACGTCGCCGGCGAGAATTCTCTCACGCCTTACCGCAGGCAATTGACCCGCGCCGACGTGGCGTATTCGTTTGGCGTCACGCACCCTGGCGCCTTGGTGCTGCACAACTACCCGGATTTTCTGCGAAATCTCGAGCGGGTCGATCGCGACGACGGCGGAAACGAGATAGGCCGAGATCGAATCGATCTGGCCGCCATCGATATCATGCGCGATCGCGAGCGCGGCGTGCCTCGATACAACCGCTTTCGCCGCCTGCTCGGGCTTCGCCCCGCCGCGTCGTTCTCCGACATCACCAGCAATAAAAAATGGGCCCGCGAATTGAAGGAGATTTACAAAGACGTGGAGCGTGTCGATCTGATGGTCGGCATGTTTGCCGAGGACTTTCCCAAGGGTTTCGGATTCAGCGACACGGCTTTTCGCGTGTTTATTCTCATGGCGTCGCGGCGGCTGAAGAGCGATCGCTTCTTCACGACGGACTTCAATGAAAACGTTTATAGCGGCGTCGGCTTGAACTGGATCAATGACAACAATATGCGCAGCGTCCTGTTACGCCATTACCCGCTGCTGGGACCGGTGTTGAGGCAGGTGAACAACGCGTTCGCACCGTGGAAGCCGATCGGAAACGACGTTTCGCCGGCCGCCAGGACTTTGCGTGGGGGCAGCCGCGACGGCAATTGATAGGCACTTCGATGAATGCGCAGTGGCACGTTCGACCAAGGTCGGCCGCCGTGGGGCGGCGGCTCTGGTGGCGGCTCAAAGCGGCTGTCGCGCTCATTGCGTTGGTTATCCTCGCTGCGTTCGTCATCGGTTGGCGCTATTCGCCGAGTCGGCCCACGACCTATAGCAACATACAGCAGCACTTCAAATACGGGTCCGTTGGAAGCGATATCGAGAACGGGTTGCCGCTCGGTGTAATGCGAGTTCTTCCACGCATGTTTCCCGAGCATCTGCCACCGGGGGGCGAGCACGATTGGACGGCGTTCGGCTTCATCCGCGAGCCGGATCGCGATATGCCGATTGGCTTCTCGCGCCGCCGCCGCTTCATTGACCTAACAGGCCTGAATTGCGCGGCATGCCATGTAGGCGTGGTTCGTTCCTCGGCCGACGCCGAGCCGCAGATCTATCTCGGCATGCCGGCGAACACCGTCGATTTGCAGGCCTTTTTTGAATTCCTTTTCGCTTGCGCGGCAGACCCGCGGTTCACGCCTGAGCAGATCATCCAGGAAATGGAAAAGGACGGACGGCTATTTATTCTCGATCGCGTCATTTGCCGCCGGGCGATCGCCTTGATGAAGGACGGCTTGCTTCGTCGGCGCGACCAGTTGGTGGCGCTGCTCACTCCCGATCATCCGCGTTTCGGGCCGGGCCGCGTCGACACGTTCAATCCCTACAAGGTCGACCAGTTCGCGGAACATTACCCCGATGGAATTCCCGACGGCGAACAGTACGGCACGGTCGATCTGCCCTCGGTATGGAACCAGCGGCCGCGGCAAAACATGCAGCTGCACTGGGACGGGAACAACACATCGGTCTTCGAGCGGAACATCAGCGCCGCGCTTGGCGCCGGCGCAACCCGCGAGAACGTCGACCTCATCAAGATCGAGCGCTTGCGCAATTGGATGGATGACCTGCCAGCTCCCGAATACCCATTCGTGAAGAACGACTCCAACGAACCGCAGCGACGCGGACAGCAGTTGTATTTGCGCTACTGCTTTCGGTGCCATGATTTCTCCGGCGCGGAAGTGGGGACGGTTGTCCCGCTAGCTGACATCGGCACGGACCCGGGGCGCTGGCAGTCGTACACGCCCAAGCTGGCTGCGATCCAAAAGACATATGGCGACGGCTACGATTGGGGCTGGCGTCACTTTGCCAAAACGGATGGATACGCCAATCAGCCGCTCGATGGCATCTGGGCCCGTGCCCCGTACTTGCATAACGGCTCCGTGCCGACGTTGTGGCACTTATTGCAGCCGCAAGAAGATCGGCCGACGTAATTCTTTATCGGCCATGGCGTGTATGACCCTGATGACGTCGGCTTTCGGGTCGACATCGAACAGGTTGAAACGCGGAAGTCATTCCGCTTCGATACCGAGCAAAACGGCAACAGCAATTCGGGCCACAGTGGTGAGAAATATGGCACCCAGCTTCCCGAGGATGCCAAGCGGGATTTGATCGAGTATTTGAAGACACTATGACGTAGGCGAAGCCTGCCCGACAAACCGCATAGCGGCGAACGATATTGAGGTGAAACGATGCGCCGGCTAAACGATAATCCGTATTTGATGTGGTTTAAACTGGCCGCCTATCTGGGCATCATTGTGAACTTGCTGTTCGCAATACCGGCTGTGTTCTGCCCGCGGCGACTTCTCGATATTTTGGACTTGCCGTACACGTCGCAGACGGTTTGGTTACGGGACGTGGGCGGATTGCTTTTCTTTCTTACGCTGATGTACGTGGCGGCGGCCAGGAATCCGTTCCGATACGCGTTCAACGCGGCTGTAATGGTGGTGGGCCGAGTGGCTTTTGCCGCGTTTTGGTTTTGGGTGGTGTATTTTGCCGATTATCCGCCCGCGTTTTTGAAGCTTGGCATCGCCGACTTAGTGATCGCCGTGCTGCAATCGATTGCCTACGTGCTCATGATGCGGCACGAGTATTTGCAGCCAGAGCTTTCGGCCCCCGCCGCCGCCTCGTAATGAGGCATGCATTGCGATCGATCATGGCCTGATGAATGCCGGCAATGAGGATGCAACATGCTAGAGAATCAGCAACGCGCGGGCGAACAGCACCCGGTCGATTCAGACACTTTGCTGCGTGCCGGCCCGCGCGCGGAATCAACCGATCCCTTGCAAGCTTTGCTCGAATACCCGTTGGTTGCCGCGATGGCAAACCGGCGTTCGCGACGTTTCAGCGTCGGGGCAACAATACCGGGCGGCGGCCTCGCCTACAAAAGCCGTCATCCGCCGCTGCCCTTGACCGCCACGGAAGAAGCCCTGCTGGCGTTCGCCGCGGCCGGAATAACCGGTCTGTGCCTGGGCGACGTGCCGTTCGCGGCAGGCAACCAATTCGAGGCCGGCGGCGGCAACGTCAT
>DASXWB010000542.1:0-5043 GCA_036503915.1 Lacipirellulaceae bacterium
AAACGGACAACGCACTCCTGCCGCGTCCACGCGAGATTAATAGGAGCCATTACATGGCAACCGCCGAACTTCCTCGTTCGATGAACGAGGCCAATGAGCGCGACCCTTTCAACAACAACTGCTACGGGACGCTGGTGGACCAGCCGTACAAGAACGTCAAGCTGCCGGTGCTTGACGTGAACGACTTCAATGAGCGTATCATCCGTGGCTATGAAGAAGGCAAAGGCGAGAAGGAATTGCCGGCCGACCTGGCGGTGGCCCGGTCGCTCATTCCAGCCGGCACGGCCGCGCTGCGCGACTTCAGCTATGTGGCGCCCGAGATCCCGGAGTACATCCGTGAGAATTGCACGGGCTGCATGGACTGCGTGACCGAGTGCCCGGATACGGCGATCCTCGGCAAGGTGATCGCCGAGCCGGACCTGGAAGCGAAGCTAGCCGCTATTCCGAACGAGGCGGACCGGCAGGCGTTCGAGGCCCAGTGGTCGAAAACTCGTAAGTATTACGACGGCCCGCAGAAGAAGGGCCTGCCCGGAGGGCGGTTTGCGATCATCATCGACCCCTCGAAGTGCAAGGGCTGCGCCGAGTGCGTCACCGTGTGCGACGACCTTGCACTCAAGATGATTCCCAAGACCGAGCCGGTGATGGAGTCGATCCGCAAATCGCACCGGTTGTTCAAAAACGTCGGCCCCTCGGATGACCGCTACATCAACGAAAACCTCTTAATCGACATGATGCTCAAGGAGCAGACGCACGTGTACGTCGGCGGGGCCGGCTCGTGTGCCGGCTGCGGCGAGGGGACGGCGCTGCGCATGCTGTGCGCGGCCACGGGCGCCAAGTACGGCGATCAATGGGGTATCGTCGCGGCCACCGGCTGCAATACGGTGTACACGTCGACGTACCCGTACAATCCCTACCTCGTGCCGTGGACCAATTCGCTGTTCGAGAACGCGCCGGCCGACGCGATGGGCGTGCGTGCGCGGTGGGACCAGATGGGCTGGCAGGACAAGCCGCTGTGGTGCATCGGCGGTGACGGGGCGTTTTTTGACATCGGATTCCAGTCGCTGTCGCGGTTGTTCGCCTCGGGGATGCCGGTCAAGTGCTTCGTCTTGGATACGCAGGTGTACTCGAACACGGGCGGGCAGGCCTCCACAAGCACGTTCACCGGCCAGAACACCAAGATGAGCATCCACGGGAAGACAATTGACGGCAAGCAGGAGCGGCGCAAGGAAATCGCTCAAATCGCCATGATGCACCCGCGGACGTACGTGGCTCAAACCACCTGCGCTCACACCAATCATTTCTATAAGTCGGTGCTCGGCGCGCTGGAGTTCGACGGGCCGGCGATCGTCGCCTGCTACACCACGTGCCAGCCGGAACACGGCGTGGCCGACAACATGGCCGGCGAACAGGCTCGGCTGGCCGTCGATACGCGGGCGTTCCCGCTATTGATTTACGATCCGCGCAAGGGCGAGAAACTCAAAGAGCGGCTCTCGCTGCAAGGCAACCCGGCGGTGAAAGAGGACTGGTTCACCAATCCAAAGACGGGTGAAGTGGTGGACTTCATCGACTTCGCGCGCAGCGAGGGTCGCTTTGCCAAACACTTCGACAAGGACGGCAACCCGTCGGAAACTCTGCTTAGAGCGAAGCAGGACCGGCTCGAAAACTGGCACCTGCTGCAGGAGCTGGCGGGGCTGCGCTGAGCGGATTTTTCGTCGATCCGCATCGACGAGAAGAATTCGCCTACCAGCTGGCTCCGTTGCCGCTTTGCTCGCGCCCCCAATGCCAGTCGCTGCTCTCGCGCGGCCTGTCACTTCCCGTCAACCTTCGCGCGATGAGCCGCAATTGTTCGACGGTCGAGCGAATTGCATCCGTCGGGGCGTCACCAACTGACTGCATTTCAAAAGGCTGTTCAAAATACGTATTGGTTGCCGCCGCGGCTACCGGCTGTTCGTGGTTCGTATGAGTCGCCGCCGCGGGTTCCGGCTGTTCGATAAGTTCGTTCAACCGCGCAACGGCTGCGTAGGCCCGTTCTCGATCGTTAGCCTCGTCCGAGATGATCGTAATGTGCGTTCGAACCGGCGGCGGAGGTTCCTGACGGCTTGGGGCTTCGACTGGCGCGCTCGGTGTTTCGACGATACGTTTGGGCGCTGTGGATTGAGTGGGTTGCTGCTTTGTGTCGCCGGGTGGAATTATTGGGGACGGGTTCGTCGGCCCTGTCGTTGGCTGGGGCGTCGATTGACTGGCGCTTGGGATTTTTGGTTTCGTGAAGCGGAGATCCGCGGACACTTTGGCGCGACTTTTCTGCCAGTCCTCGGATGTAGTCGTGTATTGCGCCAGCCGCACGCTGGGTTGCAGCCTGATCTGGGGTGCACTGTCCTTGCCGGATCGCCATATAGCCTGTTGCGCGTTTGCGTCCGCGGCTTGGCCTGCGCGGGGCACGAACCACAGGGCTGCGATCAGCCCAAAGAGAAGTGTGCTTCGGCAGGTCATTTGGCTACGCCCTCCAAAATCTGGATCCGCTGCTGGCCGGTGCCATTGTTTTGCAAACGTCAATTTCGTTAATTCAGCCATTACCGGCATAAGCGTCAGGGTTTACCACTACGCATCGAAACGAATCGACGCGCGGCGTAGCAAGGGTCGAGAATTTGCGACCGGCGCCGAATAACCGGCATAAACGGCAAATCTTGCCAACGGCGTCTAAATGCCTGCTAGCAGGAGAGTGCATTTTGGACGGGTCGCGTATGCGACCAGTCCGTAGCGCGAGAAGTGTGGGGGTTGGAGTGAGCGTCCGCGGGCGCGGACCATCGCTTCGGATGTGCCGACGGCCCGGCTCGCTTTGATTTGAGCGCTAGCGCTTCATATTCAGGGCGTCGTTGATCGTGCCGAAGTAAAAGCCCGCCAAGCGGAAGATCAAAAACACGATAATGCCCATGACGAACAGGCCTACGAGCGTGCCGAACACAACGGCAAGTGCTTTCACCGCCGACTCGGCTTCCTCCTCGTAGCGCTGCGAAAGGCGCTCCATCGATTCGACCACCCGGCCGCTTTCTTCGGCCACGGTAAGCGCGTCGATGAACTCCGCTGGAAATGCGCGGCTGTGCGCAAAGGCCATGTGTATCGGCTGCCCGGCGGCAATGTCGGCCACGATCTGGTTCGTGTGTCGGATGTAATAGTCGCTGCCAGTGGCGCGAAGCACCAGCGGAATCAACCGGCGCAGGTCCATTTCGACATTCATCGTGAGGTGCAGCGCCCAGGCCAGCCTCGAAAGCGCGATTTTTTCCAGGCTGCGGCCGACACCCGGAATGTGCATCAGCGCGCGCTGGATCGGCCGCGTCCATAAGAGGCCGCGGCGCATCGCCACGACTAACCCGGCAATGCACAGGCCGACGGCGATCACGAAATTGATGTAAATCATGAGGCCGCGCGTGCCCGTGAGGCCGAAGCCGAGCACGTCGATCGGCTCGCCGCCGCTGCGGCCCGCGATTGCGCCGAGAACCCAGATCAAGACGCCGATGACGATGATTGCCAGCGCCAGCTCGATCACCGGCCAGGCGATCGCGGTGAGAAAAATGCGCTGGGCCTGAACCTGCCGGCGGTAATGCGATTCTAAGCGGCGGAATACTTTGCCGAGAGTTCCGGTCGTTTCGCCGACGCGCGCCATTTCGCGAAACAGCAGCGGAAAAGTGCGGCCGGCGGCTGAAAGCCCGGCGGACAGGCTTTCGCCTTTGGCTACGGCGTCGCGCACGTCGGCGAAGCGGGGCTTGAAGCGGCCGGGGGCCGAATCCGCCTCGCGCTGCCACGTGCGGCGGATGTCGATGCCGGCGTCGGTTTCGACCGCAAGACGGTGCGACAGCTCCATCAGCGCTTTGTTCGAGAGTTGCGGCTGGGGAAGCATGAAGGAGGCAGGTGCCGGTGTCAGTCGCACGTGACGCGCACTTACGCTACACTTTCCAAACTCATGGTACATGTCAGTTCGCGCAGAGTCGAGTATCGCGCGGGGCAAGCCCAGCCGCTAAATGTAGTATTCATGCTTGCAATACGTTGTCACGACCTGGTAAAGGCTTACGATGGCAAGCCGCCGGTGGAGGCGGTGCGCGGACTGGATTTAAGCGTGGAAGTCGGAGAGTGCTTTGGGCTGCTCGGTCCGAACGGCGCCGGCAAAACGACGACGATCGAGATCATCGAAGGGCTGCTGGACGCCACATCTGGCCAGGTTGAGGTAATGGGCTACCATTGGGGCCGGCACGATGATGACATACGCCAGCGCCTCGGCATCTCACTTCAAGAGACCCGGTTATCCGAGAAGCTCAGCGTGCTAGAAACGCTCACGCTCTTTCGCAGCTTTTACCGGCGGGGCATCGAGCCTAGTGAAGCGGTTGCGCGTGTTGGTCTCGATGAGAAAGCGTCGTCGTGGGTGAAAAGCCTGTCGGGCGGACAGAAGCAGCGGCTGGCAGTGGCCTGTGCCCTGATTGGGGACCCGGAGCTGTTATGTCTCGACGAGCCCACCACCGGGCTGGACCCGCAATCGCGGCGTCAGATTTGGGAGATCATTCGTGGCTTTCGCCAGATCGGTCGCACGGTGCTGCTTACGACGCATTACATGGATGAAGCGGAACGGCTCTGCGATCGAGTGGCGATTGTGGACGCCGGCCGGGTAATCGCGCTGGGCACGCCGGCCGAACTGATCGCGTCGCTGGGCGGCGATCATGTGATCGAGTTTACCTGGGCTAGCAACGGCGCTGGGCAGCAGATCGACTCAGCCCAGTTCGAAAAACTGCCCGGCGTCAGCGAGTCGCGCATCGATGAGGAGAGCGTGACACTCTCGGTCAGCGAACCGCATGTCGCGCTGCCGGCCGTGCTGAAGACGCTGGCCTCGCTTGATCTCGAGTTGACCGGCTTGTCGACGCGGCACGCGAGCTTGGAGGACGTGTTTGTGAAGCTTGCCGGACGTCATCTGGATGAGGACGACATCAGCCAAAGCGTGAAGGCTTAATCGTATGGCCTGCCGCCCGAGATGCAGTTTCCCCCTCCCAAGCCCTCCCC
>DASXWB010000543.1:0-2728 GCA_036503915.1 Lacipirellulaceae bacterium
GCGTACGCGGACCGGAAATGCGAAAATCGCACATGCGACGGAGCGCGGCTGAATTCTCACGAATAAAAGCTAGTTGAAGGTCTGGCCGATTTACGCGATTTCGAGCAATGAGCGATACGAGTGCCGTCGCCGTTCGCGAAATGGTCGATTCGCTGTACCGCAGCGATTCGCGCCGCGTTTTTGCCACGCTCGTGCGCGTGCTGGGCGACTTCGAGCTGGCCGAAGAGGCGCTTCACGATGCGTTTGCCGCGGCCGTGGAGCAGTGGCCCCGCGAGGGCGTGCCGGCTAATGCGCGGGCCTGGCTCGTATCGGCGGGCCGGTTCAAGGCCATTGACGCCATGCGCCGAAGAGCGCGGTTCGATTCGTCGCTGCGGCAAATGGCTGGCCAGCTCGATATCGAAAAGCAAACGGCCCCCGAGTTCGACGACGAGCGCGTTGAGGACGACCAGCTGCGGCTGATTTTCACTTGCTGCCACCCTGCCCTGTCGTCCGAGGCCCAAGTGGCACTTACATTGCGCGAGGTGTGCGGCCTGACGACTGAAGAAATTGCGCACGCTTTTCTCACGGCCGCATCGACCGTTGCCCAGCGGATTGTCCGCGCGAAAACCAAAATTCGCGACGCGCGCATCCCCTATCAGGTGCCGACGCGATCGGAGCTTCCCGAACGGCTCGACGCGGTGCTGCGCGTGATTTATCTCATTTTCAACGAAGGATACGCCGCGTCTTCCGGGGCCACATTGACACGGGCCGATCTCTCGGGCGAGGCGATTCGTTTGGGTCGGCTACTCGGCGAATTGTTACCGGAGGGCGAGGTGTTCGGCCTGTTGGCACTGATGCTGCTGCAAGAATCGCGGCGCGCCGCCCGCACGTCGCCTATGGGCGATCTCATTCTGCTGGATGATCAGGATCGAGCGCTGTGGAATCGCGCACAGATCGAAGAGGGCAAGTCGCTGGTCGCCCGCGCGATGTCGTCGCCGCGAATCGGCGCTTACACACTTCAAGCGGCGATCGCTGCGATTCATGCCGACGCGTCGAATCCGGCAGCCACTGACTGGGCGCAGATTGTGGCCCTCTACGATGTGCTGGCGCAAGCGGAGCCGTCCCCTGTAATCGAACTAAATCGGGCGGTCGCCGTTGCCATGCGCGACGGGCCGGCGGCCGGTCTCGAATTGATCGACGCGCTTCTCGCGCGCGGCGAGCTCGCCGAATATCACCTGGCCCATTCGGCCCGTGCCGATCTCTGCCGCCGATTAAAACGAACGACCGAAGCACGCGCTTCCTACCGGCGCGCATTGGAACTTGCGCGGCAGGAGCCGGAACGGCGTTTTCTCGAGCGGCGGCTGGCCGAATTGACTTCGAGGTCTAACTGATGAATTAAACCGCCAAGAACGCAAAGAACGCCGAGGAGGGCAATTGATTGTTAGTCTTCTTGGTGTCCTTGGCGTACTTGGCGGTTCATATTATCAGGTGCTCTAAAAAATAGTTCGACGGTTGTCGATTCCGGCCACCAGGCAGCGACTACTAGGTGTTGGCAGCCAAAACAAGCTTTGGCGGCCAGCACACGCCAGTCCATCACAACGAAAACGTCCAAGTACTCGCGAAAGGGAGAAAGTCATGAACAGGTTCAACTTTGTAGCGGATCGGTCGGTTGGCAAGGACTTGGAACGCGTGATTGAGCCGCTGGCCGCGTACATCTGCGCCACCGAGCAACCCAAGACGGCCCTGATGTCGGCCCTGGCGGTGCTTTTCCGTGAGGTCGAAGCGACCAATAGCGCGGCGGCGGCCTATTTTCAGGCCTTCATGCAGAATTAAGGCATTCGTTCGGCCCTCGGCCAGACAGCGAAACAGAAAAGGTGCAAAAAAATTCGGACTGCCTGTCGAATTCGGCCCGGACTAAACGACCAATTCATAATTACGCGATAGAATGGCCATTTTTGCCGCCAGCAGCGTGACAGACACGGATCACTTTCAACCACAAATGAAGGGCTTACGAAATGCGATTCATGGTGATTGTCAAGGCGAACAAGGACACCGAGGCCGGCGTGATGCCGAGCGAACAGCTGCTTCGCGAAATGGGCAACTACAACGAAGAGCTGGTGAAAGCCGGCGTCATGCTCTCCGGCGAAGGGCTTCAGCCCAGCTCGAAGGGAGCGCGCGTGAAATTCACCGGCAGCAAGCGCACCGTCGTCGACGGCCCATTCGCCGAAACGAAGGAGCTGATCGCCGGCTTCTGGATGTGGAAATGCAAATCGCTCGCCGAGGCGATTGAATGGGCCAAACGCTGCCCGAACCCGACGGGCGAGGAATCAGTGCTCGAGATTCGCCAGGTGTTCGAAAACGAGGATTTCGGTGACGAGTTCACGCCCGAGCTGCGCGAGCAGGAAGACCGGTTGCGGGCCGAGCTCGCAGCGAAGAACCCAAACAAATAACGCTCGCGTGGCATTGCCAATATTTCGAAATTGGAGCATCCCACGATGAAGAACGTCACGCCATGCTTGTGGTTCGATAGCGAGGCCGAAGAGGCCGCCAAGTTTTACACTTCGATCTTCAAGAACTCAAGGATCGGACACATGGCGCGCTATGGCGAGGCTGGCTACGAATTCCACAAGAAGCCGCCGGGCCCGGTGATGACGATCGAGTTTGAGCTCAACGGTCAATCATTTGTCGGCCTGAACGGCGGGCCACTTTTCAAGTTCAACGAAGCCATTTCATTCCAGGTGCTGTGCGA
>DASXWB010000544.1:0-3355 GCA_036503915.1 Lacipirellulaceae bacterium
GAAGCTGTCGGCAACGAAATAACCGGTGTCCGCGCCCTTCTCGCCCTTTCTTTCATAACCGGCGATCGTGCAGTCACCGTTGACGTCGTCGATATGGACCAGAATCATCGATCAACCCTTTCCTTTGCATGCTAGAGATAGACCAGAATCAAGTTAATTGGCCCTTAAGCGCTTGAAAGCCGGCCGCATCGCGCAGAAGGTATTTTTTTCTGAAGTGACAGGAAAAGTCAACTATCCTGCAGTAAAGCATGGATGAAGCAATCAGACCGAAGGAGTACGATCCCGTACATGAATATTCGCCGCCAAGGCGTAACTTGAGCGCGCAGATTTTGAAAAAGTTGTCAAAATCTCGCCTCATCGATCCCGGCAGCCTGGCAACTTATCAATCGCCACAGTGCCAGGAATTCTGCCGCAGTCGCCACAGGCACTATCGACTTACTACTCATCAAGCTCAATCGCCGATTCTATCGGTTCCCGAGCCGGGTTTAATTGTAACTTGAGATGCTCGATCAACTTGCGGCGGCGGCGTTTGACCGAGTCGTAGGATTTCCCCAAACGACCGGCGATTTCACGCAGGCTATTGCCCTCGGCCAGGAGTTGCCAGAGATGAGCCGAATCTTGGTCCAATCCGGTCAACGTGGAGTGCAAACGTTTAATCGATTCCCGCGCTTCGACGATGCTAGCCGGGTCCTTCATCTTGCCGTCGATTTCCGTGGCGGATGTGTCCTCGCCGGCATAGCGGGCGGTTCGATCGTAGTGGCACTCTACCCGGCGCAAGTGCTTCGTGTAGTCCTTAAAGCGTGCAATTAGAACTCGGTACACAAAACTGCGAAAACTGCAGCCACGCGGCTTGCCAATTTGATTGGTGTCGTATTTCTTGATGGCCTCGATCGTCCAGAAAACGGCGCTTTGCCGGGCGTCCTCGGCATCGGCGCGGTTTAGGCCGTGCGAATAACCCAGCCAGCCAATGAGACGGTCGGTTTGTGCTCCATAGCGCACAATCAATTCGTCTCGCGCCGGGCCGTATTCGCACTCCTTAGCGAGCACGATCAAGGCCTCGTCTTCCATGACGGCCAGATCGAGGTCGAACCAGATTTGAGCTTCGTCCTGCGGCATCGCCGTAACCCCCTCAAGCGAATCAGTTGCCGACATTCAGCGTAGATGAACCAGACGGTTTTCGGAAGTGTTTGCCATGCTCCGGCGGGATAAAGCCGGAACCGGCATTTCGCTTGAACATTGGGAAAGTTTCATTAGACAGGACCACGGCGTCCGGTGGCGACCAGCGTCTTCACGGCGCGGCCCGACTCGTTGCGCATGCTGTCTTGGCGGATGCCGTCAACCCTAAAGCCTGCACTTTCCATGGCATGGCGAAGGTAGCGCGAGCTGTGGCTAAACCTTCCTGAGAGATTCAGGCGATACGTGCCGTCGCCATCCAGCGCTTCCAGCAAGGCGACCACCAAACCACCCAGTCTCAGTGACGAGGCGGCGGCATGGAAAAAGTCGTCCAAGTCCCCCACATAGGTCAGGACGTCCGCGGCTGCTAGTACATCGAAGCTATATTCGTGCCCTTTCAGGTATTCGGTTATATCCGCTTGGACAAGTTCATCGTAGATCGATCGGCTCTGGGCCAGCGCGAGCATACCGGGCGAAAGATCGACGCCGATCAACCGATTTGCCAGAGGCCGCAATACTGCGCCAACCAGACCGGTGCCGCAGCCGACATCCACAATTCGCCAGCCTTGAGCAGGTGTTTCCGATGTCTGTCGGAGTGCGTCCAGCACTAATTCGGGCCCGCGATAATTCAATCTGCCAAGGTTCTCGTCGAATTTCTCGGCACAGCTGTCGAACAGCCCCACGACGTACTCGGCCGATGCCTGTTTCATTCCGCGAGTGCCCAGGGCGGCCGCTGCCAGGTGCCGGGCGATTGGATTCTCTGGTTCCTTTTTCAACCAATCCTTGAAGACTTCCGCAGCCAGCTCCAAAGAGTTCGTGGAAACCAACGCTCGGCCGTATGGGTACAAGTAATCGGAGCCGGCCGGGTTCAACTGCCTGGCCCGACAGAACCACTGGACTGCCGGCTCGAACATTCCGCGTGCGGCGAAGGAAGATCCAATCTTGCTACATGCCTCGTCGGAGTCCGGATTGAGCTGGTAAGCGGCGAGAAACGCACCGATGGCCTCTTCGTACCGGCCGAGCTCGCTTAGCGCCATCCCCAGCTCGTCATGCAACCGGTTGTCGTTCGGTTCGGCGGCCACGGCGCGACGCAAAAACTTCGCCGCTTCTGCCGCCTGCCCGGCCAATCGCAGCGCTCGACCGTGCTGCCACGTCGAAGAAGTACTTATAGCAGAACACATCGGACAAACTTCACCCAGAGTTGGAGACTGCGATTGCGCAAATAGCGGCACGGTCGCGATGAGCGAATTGACGCACGTGCGGTGCTCGACTAGGATAGCGGCGGGCTTCTTGGCAGCCCGGATACGAGCGTTACTCCGTCTAAGCAGGCAAAACGCGCTGTTGTCGGTTCGCGCAATTATTGGTGTTTGATTGGAACTTAACGCCTCCATCGAGATGAACCCATTAATCCGGCCTCTCGTTGGTCGGCCTGCCTTTAGTTCGTCAATCAGCGCTCAATAGTGCCAGCCCTGCGGCCGGGCCGAGCGGCGAGCGACCTTCTTATTTTGCCAATCGGAAGCGAAAAATGAAACTCGGCTCAGTTTTAGAAGGCCTCATGTTGAAATTGAGCGTTATTCCGGGCTTGGGGTTTCTTGCCTCGTATGTCTCGGAGTTTCACGGGCACACGTCGAAAATCCAACAGAAGGTTGGAGCCTACCGTGGCTATGTTCGCGCGGTGCGCGATGCCGGCGGTGAAGTCGCCGAGGCGGGCCGAGGACTGAAGCGGAACGAAACGCCGGAAGACGAGGACGATTTCGAAGATGAATATGAGGAAGACGACGAATCGTATCTTCAATAAAGATGCCGCGGCGCGTCATCGCAAGGCCGGTCGAACCAACAATCTAAGCGAAATTGGCAATCGGGGTTGAGCGACTATGGCCGGTGACACTCCACGCGTCCACGAGGTGAAATCGCCCTTGCCGCCGGACGCCAACGGTGAGAGTCCCTTGCTGTTGCGGCAGCTCATCGTGCGGGAGGAGATCAGCCGTCCGTTCGAATATGTGGCCGATCTCTTGAGCCTGCAGGACGACATCGATCCCAACAAGTTGCTGGGTGAATCGATGACCTTCCTGGTGCGGCTGGCCGATGGCCGCGTCCGTTATTTCGACGGCCTGGTGAGTCATTTTTCATTCCGCGGCGTAGAGACTGGTTATGCCAGCTACCGCGCCGTGCTCAGACCGTG
>DASXWB010000545.1:0-4261 GCA_036503915.1 Lacipirellulaceae bacterium
CAAGGGCCATGTCCCATTGCGCGTCCCAGACGTCGCCCTGCTGGCCGTTGTACGATTCGGCCCAGTCGGGCGCCATGATCATCGCCGCCAGCCACTCGAAAATCTCATAAATCGCACCGGCCGACAGGATGCCCATCATCGCAAACGCGGCGCCCCACTTGGCGTCGAGGCCAACGATGCGGCGTGAAAATCGCCAGGCTGGGATCACCAGCAGCAGGCCGAAGCAGAAATGCACGAGCCGGTCGTAATGATTTCGGCCGAAGCCGAAATGGTAGGTGATATTGAAACCAAAGAGTCGCTCGGACCACGTATCGTACGGCACGTAGGAGTAAAGGTAGCGTGCCCCAAGCACGTGCAGCGCCATGAACGCCATGAAAAGCGTGTAGCTCAGGCGGCTGATCTTCAGGCGGTTTTGAACGAACGCCAAGCCGGCGATAACGGCCACGGTCGGCACGTGTTGCAGCCAGAAATATTTCGGATACGGCACGTTGATGCAGCTCACGGCCCAGAATACAAGGAACACCGCCAGCACCGCGCGATTCCACAGATCGTTGGGCAGGATTTGTACCAGTCGGCTCATTGAGGCGAAGCGGCGACGTCGTCGAGTGGATGGGCCGTGGTGCGTGGCTTCGCCTCGGATGGCAAGATGACTGGCAATTCGTTCTCATCATCTTGCCGGCCATATCGTTGGCGTAAAAGGTCGGCCACGAGAAAGACGCCGCCTACGAGCACTCCGGCGAGGTAGCCAAAGATGCCGCCGAATACGAGTGAAAATACGATGGCCAATGGAATCATTTCAAAAAGGTCGAACCGCGGTTCCACGAACGCGTAGCTGATCGTGCAGAAAAAATAGGCAATCATGCCGGTGTATACGGAGACCGCCCGCGGCAACGACAAGCCGGACAAGAGCGCCTGACCCAGGGCGACCACCGAAATGAAAATGGCGACGTAACAGCTCACAACGGGCGGAAAGCCCAGCGCGCTCATCGCGCTGAGCAGCACGGCATACGCCGCCGTGACGAGCATGATCGTGAATAAATCGAAGCGCCGCGGGGCGGAATACAGCTTCGCGGCAGCGGCAGGCCGTTGCCGCGAGCGATTCTTGACAATGTTGCGCACGAAATCCCAGGGCGCATCGAGCAGCCGGCCTTCATCGTATGCGCGCAATTGGCGCTCGAACTCGTGGAGCTCGTACGGCGTCGGCGCAGCCCAATGATCGGCCGGCAGCGACGCCCACAGCCGCGCAATCAGCCGCAGCCGGTCGTTCGGCTCAAGCGATTCGGCCGCTATAAGCGCCCAGTCTAATTCCGACTGGGAGTCGGCTCGGGAAGCATGCGTTGGTTCCAGCATGATCGCGGTGTCCTCACCAGTCGTCCGAATAGCCTATGATCTTGCAATTCGGCAGCTCGGCTTCAAGTCGCGCGATCACGGCCGGGGCGATTTCGTCAATTCTTTCAATCACGATTTTTCGAAGCTGCTTGAGCTGCGCCAACTCGTTAAGAGCTGGCTCATCGAGAATGGTAGGCCGCCAGATTTCGATCGTTTTAATTCGCTCCAGGTTGCGAAGCGCCGAAAACCGAAAACGTTGGCGCGGGTCGCCGTCGATGCTGACTTTCGTGACATAATCGAGCTGGGCAATTTCAGCGCACATGAGGTCCGTTTTTTCGCCGCGCTCCGGTTTAAGCTCAACAGTCGACGCTCGGCAGAAGTACTCGGGAAAGAACCGGACGCCGACCAGCGAGCGGAGCCACAACGGTGCGACGCAAACATAATCGTTGTCATACCAGGTGGCCTCCATCGGGCCGGAGCGTTCGGACACCCTTTTGATCAGCGCCGTTTCGCGCCCATGTTCACGCTCGAGAAATGTCAGCCAGCCAAGTACGGCGGCCGCGGCTGCGATGCAAAGTAATACCGCGCGAAGGCCAAACCGGAAGGAAAGCGGCCCTTCTCGCCGCCGGCGCCAGAATTCCCATGCGGCGACTACGCCGGCAAACAACAAGAGCGCAATAGCGAGATTGCACGAAAGCGCGATGGGATCGAATTCCCACCGCGGCGGTGCGCCTGACATGTCCGCCTCCCAAAACAGCCAATTCTCGGCGCTTAGCCAGGGCACGCTCCACATTGGAAGGTCCGTTCGCTCGTCAAACCCAAGAGGAATGAATGCGTTAGGATGAAGCTTAAGTCGACGTTCCTGTGGAACCTCGTCGTCGGCGTAATACCCCAGCGTTGTTCGCCGCAGAAAGACCCATGGCCAACCATGGTCAAAGGTCGTGCGAACCTCAAGGCCGGTCGGGCGAATCCGCGTTGTACCGTAATCGACGCGGCCGGGCACTTCGATCAGAATGGCGATAAACGCAGCGATCAGCGCAATAACGATGCTCGACTTGTGCAGGCGCGGGCGCGGCATCGCAATGAGTGAGCGAAGGTGACCGATCAGGCCTAATTCTAAGGTATGTCGCAAAGGCGGGTCAAAGAAAAGCGGCCGGAACGCGGCTCAACGGCCCTTCCAGACGTCCTGGTCACGACTCGCATGGCGAATTGTAACAATCACCACGCGACCCTCGGCTTCTCGATAGGCAACGTAGTACGGGAATTTGCTGACGACGGAAAAGCGGTACACATCATCCCAGCGGGGAAATCGTTCGGGATCTTCGCGAATCGCCGCAATCGCAGCCTTTACTTCAAGCGCAAAGCGCCGGGCAGCGCGCTTGCTGCGCTCTCGATACCAGCGAAGGCCGTCACGGAACTCGAACTGAGCGATCGGCAGGACGTCAACTTTGATCATCGGCGTCCAATTGACGTTCGATATCGGTCCAGACGTCTTCCCATGGGATCGCTTTGACCTTACCCGCCTCGAATTCGGCCCAACGGCGCTTGACTTCGATCAAATCGCTTTCGCTCGGCTTCCAACCAGTGGGCGGTATCGTTTCCCACAAGCGCGAGATCAGCTGCAATCGATCGTCGGGATTGAGAGACTGGCCAATGAGGAATGCGTCGTCAATGGTAGCCATTGTATTTCGGTCTCCGCTCAAATTTTACCGAGTTTGCGGAGGACGAGTCAATTACGACCGTGTGCCAGCCAAAACAACAAGGCCCGGCTGCCTTGCGGCAACCGGGCCTTGCATCGTTTGGGTGGTGGGCGACGGAGGGACGGGATCTCTCCGCCGCCACGCGGTCGAATCGTTCGACCGAACCCGTATGTTAAGCTATCGGCTGTCGGCTATCAGCTGTCGGCAAGAGTGATTGGCCGATAGCCGAGAGCAGACAGCCGATAGCGATTCTTATACCAACTCCTTCTTCGCGCCGATCAGTGTTCGCAACCGCTCGGCTAACAGGGCTGCGTCGAACGGCTTCTTGAACGTTTCGTTGATGCTCGAGCGATCGAAGTTGCCGGTCGAGCTGTCATCGGGCAGCAAGGCGATGAGGATCGTCTCGCCGAACTCCGAATTGCGGCGCAGGTTCTGGCAGATCTGCAGCGCTTCGAGCTGACCAATCGAGAAATCGACGATAATACAGTCGGGGTGGAAACTTTCGGCCTGAATCCCTGCTTCGAAGCCACTCGCGGCGGTAGCGGTGCGGAACGACCGGTCGACAGGCAGCTCGCGCTTGAGATTCTCGATCAATACCTGGTCCTGGGCGACGATCAGCACCTTGGCCATGGCTTCGTCTTCCAGGTCGCCAAGGGGCATACCATGCTCCTTGAGGAACTTGATCAGGTATTCGCGCGGGATGCGTCGGTCTTGAGAACCAGGGATGCGGTATCCCTTGAGTCGGCCTGAGTCGAACCACTTGCTGACCGTGCGCGGGGCCACTTTGCAGATCTTCGCGACCTGACCAGTAGTAAAGACCTTCATCGGGCTCTCCAATTGTCTTGCTAAGTGTCCGCTGAGTCATCGGCCGCCGTGGCGACGTCCGCCGCGGCCGAACGGTTTGCCCCACACTTGCCGTGCGAGCCTGGCGCGCTGTTCCCTCGCGCTTGCAGTGGGCACGCTGACAAATGTCTGGGTTGGGGCGATCTGTGTGTGGGAGCTTTTAGCTATTAGCTATTAGCTGTTAGCCAGAGGTTTTTTCTGGCTAAGAGCTAACAGCTAACGGCTAACAGCTTCCTCGTAGGTTGGGTCAGGTCCTTCTGAACCGCTCCTCGTTGACTTACTGCTGGCATCGGCTAGCAATGCAGGCAAAGATCGGTCAAAACCGTTCGATTTTCCCGATGCGGCGCAAACGCGCGCGAATCAATCCGTTCGAGCGGCATAACCGGACC
>DASXWB010000546.1:0-6490 GCA_036503915.1 Lacipirellulaceae bacterium
AGTTTTGCCGAAAAATAGCGGCCCCAATGTCGCGCCGGAACCTCCGCCACTACGACGAAAAGGCGACGAAGCAAAGATTTTTCCCAGCCACCTACCCACCCGTCCAGTGGGGGCTTGGTTCGAAGAAGTTTCGCCGAGGCGGCAGGAACCGACGGGCTGGACGCCGCACCATGCGCCGATTGGCAACCTATGGCTGAAGCTCGTCGAGTTGCCGTTCTTTTGAGCACCGATCGGCAGTATCACCGCGGCGTGCTCCAAGGCGTTGCGCGGTACGCGCGCTTGCACGGTCCTTGGGAATTGGAGTCCGAGCCGACTCACGCCGCCGGCCAGATGCCGATGAGTCGCCTCAGGCACCTCAACGGCGTGATGCTTATGCTCACCAGCCGGCGGCAAATCGAGTTGCTGCGACGATGGAACCTGCCGGCCGTAAACATGAGCAGCCGCTTTCCGGAGGAAGACTTCGCGCACGTGTCGAACGACGGCGCGAGCATCGCCCGATTGGCGATTGAGCATTTCATCGAGCGCGGCTTTGGCCATTTCGCATTTTGCGATTTGACGGATGCTAGCTGTTACCGGCGCAAGCGATGGGAACAGGAGCTTGCCTCGCGCGGCCTGACCGGCCACGTTTTTAAAGTCGCGGCCGCCCAGCGCGATGACTGGGTGCTCGGGCGCGATCGGCGACGTCTCGAAGCCTGGCTGCGCAAGCTGCCCAAGCCGATCGGCATCCTGGCACACAACGACCTGCGTGGACGCCATGTAGTTGATGCGTGCCGGCGCTTGGGAATCGCCATGCCCGATGAGGTTGCCGTTCTGGGCGTAGACAACGAGTTGCCGCACTGCGAAATGTGCAATCCGCCGCTTTCGAGCATTGTGACGGATTCGGAGCGAATCGGCTTCGAGGCCGCCGCGCTGCTGCAGCAATTGATGGACGGCAAGCGGCCCGATCCAATGCGGATTCTCATCCCGGCCTTGGGGATTGTCGTCAGGCAAAGTAGCGACGTGACCGCCACGGCGGATGTTCACGTGGCCAAAGCGGTGCGGTACATCCGCGAGCACGCCTTCGAGGGCATCGACGTGGGCGACGTTTTGCGCGAGGTGATGATTTCGCGAACCGCGCTCGACAAGCGATTCCTCAAGGCGCTGGGGCATTCGCCGCATGAAGAAATCCGCCGCGTGCGGCTCAAGCGGGCCCGCGAGCTGCTCGCTGAAAGCCACCTCACGATCGAGGCCATCGCCGAGCGGTGCGGCTTTCGTCACGGGGAATACTTAGGGGCAGTCTTCCTGCAGGAATTCGGTCAAACGCCCGGTGACTTCCGCGCGCAAGAGCGCTTGCGGAGCGACAAAGCTGCGCCAAGCTGGCGGTGAGCTGCGGGTGCTACCGGTTTGTCACAGACTCTTCACACACGGCTTGCATCCGTCTTTTCGTCGTCCCTCGCCAGCAGCACGGTCTCAGTCAATAGCAGGCGGCGCGCTGTCCAAATTGATTCCCGTCTAGTCGTTTATGGATACAATGAGCGATTGCTGCTATCAGCCCGTCCCGAAGAAAGAGAAGATGCGATACGGGAGAGTCGCTTCGTCGAGATTGCTGCGTCACCGCCGCCAGCGCCGGCTTCAGATCGAGCGTCTGGAGCATCGATATTCGATCGACCAACCGTAAGAGACGCCACCGCCACAATCGCCGAAGACCTGACCGCTGTCCACTAAATAGCGCGTAACGTGAGTCGCTTCGTCCAACTGGAAATTAATCAGATAGGTGTCGCCGGCCGAAACCGTTTACGAATCCGTCACGACCCAATTGTTAAGAAACAGAGAAGTTTGCATGTTTTTTGTACGCCGACCACGCGCCAAACGGCACAAATCGATCACGAGCTTGATGAGTCGCCGCAAGGCCCGCGCGCGCCGGGCACGCATGTTCGAAGTGCTTGAGCCGCGCATGGTGCTCACGGGCACGAGTCCGGTCATCACGGAATTCATGGCCAGTAACGATTCGACCATTATCGACGGCCGTGGAGTTTCGTCGGATTGGATCGAGATTCACAACCCGACGTCGCAAGCCATCAACCTGGCCGGCTGGCACCTTACGGACGAAGCCGACAATCTCGACAAGTGGACGTTCCCCGCGCTGCCGCAATCGATGCTCGATCCGGGCGAATACCTCATCGTCTTTGCCTCGAATCAGGACACGGAAACCTACGTCGATCCGGCCGGCTTTCTGCATACCGACTTCGCGCTGGGGGCCGAAGGCGAGTATCTTGCGCTCACCGACCCGTCGGACGCGATTATCCATGAATACTCGCCCGATTATCCGCGGCAAGTCACCGATGTATCATACGGGCTGTTGTCGAACACGTCTTCGGTGACGCTCATCGGCGACTCCAGCAGCACGAGCGCTTTGGTACCGACTAACGGGTCGCTTGACGCGACGTCCGTCAGCGTCGCACCGCAATGGACTCTTGCCAGCTTCAACGACGCTTCATGGTCGACCAGCAGCTCTGGCACCGGCGTTGGTTTTGATTTCGGCGATGATGAAGTCGTGAACGTTCCCAATGGGACGCTGCTTCCTGGCGGCCCGCTTGGCTTCGACCTCACGGACGCCGACGAGAACGGCATCGTCGACGGCGCAAACATCGCCGGCGAAATGCCGAACGACCCGGGCGGCGAACGGCCGCCCAAGGCGCTCGATAACACCGCGGGCACGAAGTGGCTTACTTTTGATCCAACCGGCAGCTTCTACGGCTTCCAATTCGCCGGCGGCCAGCGGCACGCGGTCAACGGGTACACGATCACCTCGGCCAACGATTTTTCCAATCGCGACCCGTATTCGTGGACATTGAGCGGCTCGAACAACGGCACCACGTGGACAGTCATCGATACGCGATCGGCACAAGATTTTGTCGACCGGTTCGAGACGCGGCTCTATGAATTCGGCAACAACACCGCGTACGAATACTACAAGTTCGACTTCAAGACCGAGTACGGCGTCACCGGGGAGAATCAGCCGAACTCGATCCAGATCGCGGAGATCGAACTTCTGTCCACCGGCCCGGTGGAATTCACGCCGCTAATTGATGTTAACGTGCAAGCCGCCTGGCAGGCCAACAAGACGAGCGTTTATCAACGCATCGAATTCAATGTGGCCGATCCGGCGGCCTTCAACTCGCTGCTCCTCGAGATGCAGTACGAAGACGGGTTCGTCGCCTATCTTAATGGCACGCGCGTGGCCGCGGTTGGCGCCCCCGCGCTGCCGAACTTTCAGTCAAATTCGTCGGTCGAGCGCGACGACGCCGATGCACTGAGCCCGGAAACGTTTAACCTCACGCCGTTCCTTAATCGGCTTGTCGCGGGCACGAACGTGCTGGCCATCCACGTACTGAATACCGACGACTTGAGCCCCGATTTGCTGTCGGTTCCGAAGCTGATTGCCACGCAGTTGATCGACGACACGGTGGTCGAGGCCTACATGCCCGAGCCGACACCGGGTGCGGCCAACTCTTCCGTCGGCGTGTCGCTGGGCCCGATCGTAGGCAATGTCACGGAAAATCCGCCGCGGCCGGCACACAATCAGAATCTTGTCATCACGGCTGAGGTGACCGAGGCGGGCGCTCCGATCGCCGATGTGCATCTGCATTATCGCGTGATGTTCGGCACCGAAGTCGTCGTGACCATGAACGACAACGGGACCGGTTCCGACCAGCAAGCGGGCGATGGTATTTACACGGGCGTCATTCCAGAAAGCGCCTACACTGCCGGCCAGATGGTCCGTTGGTATGTTTCCGCCGAAGACACCGTCGGCGACGAAACGCGCTTCCCACTGTTCCTCAAGCCAACTGCTTCCGCCGAATACCTGGGTACTGTTGTGCAACACAGCGAGGTGGCCACGACGCTGCCGGTGTTCGAGTATTTCGTCGAGAACGTGGCCGCCTCTGGGACGCAAACGGGGACTCGGGGGTCGGTATTCTTCTTGAACGAGTTTTACGACAATGTTTTCGTGCGGCATCGCGGCGGGTTCACCACTCAGGGACGCAAGTTCGAATTTAACGACGGCCAGCACTTTCGTTTCGATCCGGCGCTGCCGCGCGTCGACGAGATCAATCTCAATGAGCGCGGCGCCGAGCCGACCTACATGCGGCAGGTCCTGGCTTGGGACATGTACGCCGCGGCGGGCGCGCCGGCCTCCATCGGCAGGCCCTGGTACACACGACTAAACGACTCAAACCTTGACGTACGGATTTTCGTTGAGCAGCCCGACGCCGATTTGCTGGCACGGACCGGGCTCGACTCGGAGGGCGCTCTCTACAAAATCGGCGCTGACAGCGTCGAGAATTCGCTCACCAACGCGACCTCCGGCGTACGCAAACGAACGCGGAAGCACGAAGACAATGCCGATTTGCAGGCGCTGGTCAGTGGCGTCAATCCAAGCAATCCCAACCGCCAGCGATATGTCTTCGACAACATCGATATTGCCGGAGTGATCAATTACGTGGCCGCGACGGCGATCATGCACGACAACGACCATCCGCATAAAAACTACCACGTATATCGTGATACCGAGGGCAGCGGCCAGTGGACGTTCCTGCCGTGGGATAAGGACTTGACCTTCGGCATCAACTTCGGCCTGTCGGGCATCGTCGGCAATGAGGATCCGTTTAGTCATCCCTTTTTTGGAGAGCAAGAACATCCGAAGGTCGATGGCCATTGGAACCGGATGATCGACGCAGTCTTTGAGATACCGGCCGTCAGAGAGATGCATGCCCGGCGTGTGCGCTCGCTGATGGACGAGCTCTTGGGGCCGCCCGGAACGCCGGCGGGAACCTCCTGGCTGGAGCAGCGCGTGAATGAGCTGAAAGCCGCTTTGCAGCCGCATATGTCTTCGCAAAGTTGGCTTTCCAACGTGAACCGGATTGTCGGTGAGTACCTGACGGAGCGGCGCGAGCATCTTTACGTTACGCACAGCATCAACAGCCCCGGCCCGGACAATGCCGACATCCCCAACGCGCAGGTTGGCAATCCGCCGATCCAATTCGGCGTGATTGAGCACAGCCCGGCGAGCGGCATCCAGGACCAGGAGTTCGTGCAGCTTGTGAATCCGAACTCCACGGCCGTCGACATCAGCAATTGGCGCATCGAAGGCGGCATTGAGTACACGTTCCGCGCCGGCACGGCAATTCCGGCCGGCGGCAGCCTCTACATCTCGCCAAATGTGCCGGCCTTCCTTGCGCGAACCACCGGCCCGCGCGGCGGGCAAAACTTGTTCATCCAGGGCAATTATGAAGACCATATTGCCAATGCGGCCGAAGTGATTCGCCTGGTCGCCGAGGACGGCACTCTCATTACTCAAAGCGACGCGCCGCTTACCGGCGACTACGATGCCAGCGGCATTGTCAACCAAAATGACTATGCGGTCTGGCGTTCGACCTACGGCTCGCGCGATTCGCTGGCAGCCGACGGCAACGGAAATGGCGAAGTCGACACGGCCGACATGGTGATTTGGCGCAAGGCGTACAACGCGGCGCTGGCGGGCGGCGCAATAGTTGTCGTCGATGCTGAAGCGCCGGCAAGCAGCACTGAGGTCGCCACTTCCGCGGCCGACCCGGCACCCGTTACCACCGTTCGCGACGCGCAGCTTGCGGCGGCGCCGCTTGTCACCACGCCGGTCAGACCATTGAACCGAGCCGCCTTCCGCCCGTCGTCAAGGACGACTAGCCAGCCTGCGCTACAGGACCTGGCCTTGATCGCGGCTCTCGATTCGGCCGCCGCGTCAAAAGCTGCAATCGATCGCGAAAGCAGTCTTACGTCGTCGACCGACGTCCAGGAGGATGCCCTCGAGCGGATTGACGAGGCATTTGAAGCGCTTACCCTAACGTAGGGCGTGGTGATTGGGCGATTCTTTTGATTCTTTATCCTGTCCAAGTGGAGAGTTGCCGTGATGCAGGCTGTATTCTGTGGTGTTGTCGTGTCGTTTATGTGGGTGTCATCTTCGGCGAGCTGCGCCGACGTTAAGCCGGTCATCGATGCAAAACGAAGCGACGCCGCAACGGCCGATTTCAAGTTCGAGAACGTCGCGCCGCCGTCACGATCGGACGCTGCGAATCGCGCCAAATTCACAATCCTCAACGGCCGGCGCGACGCCAACGGCGGTGAGCTCGATCAGCTCAACGACGGACGCCTCCCATCGCTGGAAGATGAACCGGGCGCAAACTTCTTCTTCGCCGCCGGCAGCGAAGGCGGCCGCCTCTTAGTCGACCTCGGCGACGCGATCGAAATTCAAACGATCAACACCTACTCGTGGCATCCCGACACGCGCGGCCCGCAGGTGTACAAGCTCTATGTCGCCGACGCCGCCGATCAGAACTTCAATCCGGATGGGCGCCGCTCGCGCCGCGGCGACCCCGCGAGGGCCGGCTGGAAGTTCATCGCCGAGGTCGATACGCGGCCTGAGGAAGGCGAGCCCGGCGGCCAGTACGCCGTGAGCATCGCGGGCACCGGCGGC
>DASXWB010000547.1:0-2103 GCA_036503915.1 Lacipirellulaceae bacterium
ACGATGTGCGGACCGATCTGCATGGCAACGTGATCGCCGGCTGCAATCCGGACGCGGCGCTGCGCGTGATGTTCGCCGGGCACGCCGACCAGATCGGCCTCATCGTCTCACACATCAACGACAACGGATATATCTACACGAACCCGATCGGCGGCTGGGACCAGCAGCAACTGATCGGCCAGCGGATGACGATTTACACGGCCGGCGGCCCGGTTCCGGCGGTGATCGCCCGCAAGCCGATCCATCTGCTCGATCAGGATGAGCGTAAGCAGGTCGTGAAGCAAAAGGAGCTATGGCTGGATATCGGCGCTAAAGACAAGGAAGAGGCCACATCGGCCGTGTCCGTAGGCGACCCGGTGACGCTCGAGCTTGGCTACCAGGAAATGCGCAACAACCTGGCCAACTCGCCCGGGATGGATAATAAGACAGGGTTGTGGGTATGCGTCGAAGCGCTGCGCCGTGCGCGCGAGCGCGGCGGGCTTAACATCGCCCTGTTCGCGGTGTCCACCGTCCAGGAGGAGATCGGCCTTCGCGGCGCGATCACGAGCGCGTATGGCGTGAACCCGCACGTCGGGGTGGCGGTCGACGTGACCCACGCCACGGACTGCCCGACGATCGACAAGACGCAGGAAGGCGATATCAAGCTCGCCGGCGGCCCGGTGATCTATCGCGGGCCCAACATGAACCCGGTGGTGGTGGAGCGACTGCGGTGCGCGGCCGAAAGGGCCAACATCAAGGTGCAATGGAGCGCGAGCGGCCGCGGCACCGGCACCGACGCCAACGCCATCCAGCTTGCCCGCGGCGGCGTGGCGGCCGGCCTCATCAGCGTTCCCAACCGCTACATGCACAGCGCCGTGGAGATGATCTCGCTCGATGACATCGATCAGAGCGCCGATTTGCTGGCCGAGTTCGCGCTGGCGATCGAAAAGGACGCCGACTTCACGCCGCGATGAGCATTTCAAACGCGTTGCAGGGTAATCCACGAGCGCTGACAATTCACGCCGCGCTTTCAGCCAGCCCGCGGCTTACGTGCACTGTCTCGACGCGCTTCCAAGTTCCACACTTGGGGCATTCCATGGTGTAGTGGATCTCGTCGAGGATCTGCTCGAATCGGCCGTCGCTGAACTCTTCGCGGTAGACGTAATCCGCGTCGATCACGCTCGCCAACTCCTCGCACCGGCGTCCGTTAGGCAGCACGGCCCCACACTTGAACGGCTTCGAGAACATGCCTCAGTCCCTCCCTCCGCGTACGAGGTTCCGCCAAAGAGTGCCAATGCAACCGGCATGCCGGTACCCGGCTAAATGGGGGGGCGGGGGGTGTCATTCCGCGAAAACAACGGAGATCGTCCCGCCCCCAGCTTTGATGGGCATACGGTGCACTGCACGCCTGCAATCGCCGCTGTAACAGGCCCAAGAGGCCACTGTGAACGACAATTCGGCGGGTCGAAATGACGCAAGTCGCTATTGTGACGGCCAATTTCAACTCGCGTCCTGATTACCATCATGCGGCGCCTCAAAAGCTTCGCGATGGCGGAATACTAACCACGCGAACCGATTCATGACCATGTCACATGAGCAGCCTCTCGGACTTTGAGACAAGACGCGACGTCACGGATTGCGTCGCACACCGACGAATCCAGCGAACGCGACCGACACTTGGCACGCGACACCGACCGAACGACTTCGTGAAGCCGCCGCCCGCTGATGCGGCGTTACGCCTGGATCAGTATGCTGCTTCTCGATTCCGCGCATCGCACTCGCGCCGGCTCGAAAGGGCTGCGAAATCGCCGCACTCTGCTAAGGTTTTTCCTTTTGCGCAGGGCCATTAGCGGTTACAATAATGCCTGCCCGCTCTGGAAAGCGGTTGCATTCTTTTCCCCGGGTACTGGCGGAGATTAGGTCATGCGTCTTCTCGGAAGTCGCAGCGGTGGATGCCGCGCAATTACCATGTTCGCGCTGCCCCTCGGCGGTGTGGCGGTGAGTCGGCGTAATCGTCGGGCTTTTATCTCTGTAGGGGCCGTAGGTCAACGGTCTTTGCAGATGGTTTCTTCTCTCATGGTTCTGGCATGTTGGTCGCTCCGTGAATTGGCCATCGTGTGTGTT
>DASXWB010000548.1:0-6413 GCA_036503915.1 Lacipirellulaceae bacterium
GGCCGGAAATGGGAAGCCGCGGCGTGCCATTCTCGCGCGAGCTATTCATCGAAGCCGACGACTTCATGGAGGATGCGCCCAAAAAATTCTTTCGACTAGCGCCCGGACGCGAAGTGCGCCTTCGCTATGCCTACTTCATCACTTGCAATGAGGTGGTGAAGGACGCGGGCGGCCGTCTCGTCGAGCTGCGCTGCACGTACGACCCGGCCACGCGCGGCGGCAACGCGCCCGACGGCCGCAAGGTAAAAGGCACGATCCACTGGGTCTCGGCGCCGCAGGCTTTTAGCGCCGAAGTGCGGCTGTACGACCACCTGTTTGCGACCGAGTATCCGGATGATGCGCCCGAGGGAAAGACGTTCCTCGACAACATCAACCGGAACTCGCTCGAAGTAGTGCGTGACGCCAAGCTCGAACCGTCGCTGGCGGGCGCCAATCCGGGCCAGCATTTCCAATTCGAGCGGCTCGGCTACTTCTTCGTCGATCCGGTGGCCTCGCAGCCTGGCCGGCCCGTCTTCAATCGCACGGCGACGTTGCGTGACACGTGGGCCAAGGAATCGGCAAAGTAGTAGGTCAGGCTCGGCCTGCGACTTGCCTTTTTTAGCACAGCTTGCCGTTGCATCATAGATTGCCAGCTGGTCGATCCGCGGATCAACTGCGGCGACCAGTTTCGCCGCTTGATTGCAATTCAACCGGCTCCGTCTACGCCGGGTGATAAAAGCAGTAGCAGTAACCGTTCTCATCCTCGCGCACGAAGAAGGTTCGGTACTGCTTGCCGCCCCATTGGTCAGTGCCGAATTTGCCCGGTTGGGCGCCGCTTTCCTGAAGCTCGTGGTGCATCGCATCGAGGTCATCGACGGCGAAGGCGAGCGAGCCGGCTTCGCTCGGCTCGTGGTCGGCCTTGCGCACGAGCCCGATTCGAACTTCGTCCCGCGTCAAGGCCGCGGCCGAGGCGTCGCGGCGGATGACTGAGAACCCCATCGCGGCTTCGTAGAACGCAACGGCCGGTCCGATGTCCTTGACCGGCAGCGCGTTCACTTCCTCGCCCGAGATCGGGTACACCGCTTTGAGTTGCGCCATGGTGACTCCTCGAGCTGCCGTGCAGCAAACACAGTTGCCCGTTCGCATTGCCGCGCATTGTACCGTCATCAGAAGGCGGCGCTAATAATCCGCTAACCGCACAGGCATGCGCCGCGAGCCCCACATACCGGGCGCTGGCTCGAAGACCCCTGCGCATCGGATGCCGCAATGAGGGCAGTGTCCATCCGCGGTAATGTTCCATTTGGTCAGCACGTACCAATCGCGGCCGATGAGAAGCTGGCCGCAGTTGTGGCAGTACGTGCTGTCGCCAGCCGCATCGTGGACGTTGCCGACGTACGCATAGCGGATGCCATTTCTGAGGGCGATCGCGCGCGCTAGCCGCAGCGTCGCGGGCGGCGTCGGTGGACGGTCGAGAATGCGAAAGTCCGGGTGGAAGGCCGTGAAGTGAAGAGGCACATCCGGCCCAAGCCGCTCCACGACCCACTGGGTCAGCTCCTGGATTTCCTTTTCCGAGTCATTCGCCTCGGGAATCAGCAGCGTCGTGATCTCGAACCACACATCCGTCTCTTGCTTGAGATATTCCAGTGTCTCCAGCACGGGCTGCAAATGCCCGGCGCACACGTCGTGATAGAATTTTTCGGTAAAGCCTTTGAGGTCCACGTTTGCCGCGTCCATCCAGCGGTAGAACTCGGCGCGTGGCTCGCCGCAAACTTCGCCGGCGGTGACCGCTACCGTTTTGATGCCGCGTTCGCGGCAGGCTGCCGCCACGTCGATCGCGTACTCGTGGAAAATTACCGGGTCGTTGTAGGTGAAAGCTACGCTTCGGCAACCGAGCTCCGCGGCCGCCCGGGCTATCACGTTAGGCGAGGCCATGTCGGCCAGCGTGTCGATCTCGCGGCTCTTGCTGATGTCCCAGTTCTGGCAGAATTTGCAGCTCAGATTGCAGCCGGCCGTGCCGAACGACAGCACCGGCGTGCCCGGCAGGAAGTGATTGAGTGGCTTTTTCTCGATCGGGTCGACGCAGAAGCCGCTCGACCGCCCGTAGGTTGTAAGGACAACTTGTCCATCTTGGCGAGCGCGGACGAAGCAGAAGCCTCGCTGCCCCTCGTGCAGCTTGCAAAACCGAGGGCAAAGGTCACACTGAATGCGCCCGTCCTCGAGCGCATGCCAGTACTTGGTGGGAACCGTTGTCAGAAGTTCATGAGCGAGGGACATATGCGTTGAATCGTAGTCGTCGTAGACACTGGGGCAAGACACGGAGAAGGGGAGACAAGGAGATGAAATGGAAAACTCTCTTCGAAGATAGGCCTCTTGTCGCCGGATACTTCTGTCTGCTTACGGTTGTCGCGGTCGGTTGCCAGCGCGAAACGCCGACGGCGCCTGCCGCCGCCTCGCCACGCCAAGAAGGAGGTCATGCCATGCAATTCCAGCTGTTGTCCGACGCGTTTGATCACAATACTGCGATTCCCCGAAAATATACGGGCGAAGGCGACGACGTCTCGCCAGCGCTCACGTGGGAGAATCCGCCGGCCGGCACGAAAACCTTCGCGCTCATTTGCGACGACCCCGACGCACCCACTCGCAAGCCGTGGGTTCACTGGGTCATCTATGGAATCGGGGCGAACGTTGCGCAGCTGCCGGAGGGCGTTCCTGCGGGCAAGCCGACGCTCAAGGCTTCGATCGAAGCCAAACAAGGGAAGAACTCGTGGGACTCGGGCGCGACGGTTGGCTACCGCGGGCCGATGCCGCCGCCAGGCCACGGGACGCACCACTATCACTTCAAGTTGTACGCGCTTGATACGCAGCTCGACCTTGAGGCCGGTGCGTCAAAGGAGCAGTTATTGGCCGCCATGAAAGGCCATGTGCTGGGCGAAGCCGAGCTAATCGGCACGTATCAGCGGGGGTAGGTCAGGCTTTCTAGCCTGACTTCTGTTTCGATCAAACTTCGTCAGCCTGGAAACGCTGACCTACGTGCGACTACCAGTACACGTACCGCTGGAAAAGGTCGCTCTCGCGCGGCCGCAGCGCGTCGACATCGGGCACGAGGTAGCGGTTGTCATCCAGGTCGAGGAGCACTTTGCCGCGTTCGCCGAAGTCTTGCACCTGGCTTTGGCTCCAGCGCATCGTGAAGCGGCGCGGGCCGTGGTCGGTGCGTACCTCGAACGTCAAGTGGCCGAGCTCGAGCTTGATCTGGTCCACGCCCGTAATTGTTTGCAGCCAGTAGCGGCGGGCCAGGGCCGCGCGCACTAGCGATTGCGCCTCGGCCGGCCAATCGTCGAGCTTCCGCAGAACGCCGATCTCTTGCTCCGTGCCGTCGCGCGTCCAGATGCGCAGGCTGATGTAATCGTCGGGGCTGGTGGCGGGAAAGAGGTTCACGGCGAACACGCCGCGGTGCGTGTCGCCGCCGTTAACTGCAACCTCTAGTCCGCCCCGCTTAGCCGTCGTGATCGTCGCGTCACCCGGCATAAGCCAGTGTGACGACAGAGTGGGAGAAGGGGAAAGGGGGAGAGGGGGAGATTCGTTTAGCAGGCCATCCACGCTGTCATCGAGCCGCCGCGCGTCACCCTGAATGCGCACGAGGTTCGCGTACTGGCCGTCCTGAGCGAGTAGCTCTTCGTGGCTTCCCTGCTCGACGAGCCGGCCGCGGTCGAAGACGAGGATGCGGTCGGCCTCGCGCAGCGTCGAGAGCCGGTGGGCGATGGCGATCGTCGTGCGCCCGCGCGTGAGCGCGCGCAGGGCCGCTTGAATCGCCTGCTCGCTCTCGGCGTCGACACTGCTGGTGGCCTCGTCGAGCACAAGGATCGGAGGATCGAAAAGAATCGCGCGGGCGATCGACAGCCGCTGCCGCTCGCCGCCGGATAGGCCGGCGCCGCGCTCGCCGAGCCACGTGTCGTAGCCCAGCGGCGAGTTGAGGATGAAGTCATGGGCCTGGGCCGCCTTGGCAGAGGCGATCGCCTGCTCCGGCGTGGCTTCCGGCAATCCATAGACGAGATTCTGCCAGATTGTGCCGCGGAACAGAAATGGCTCTTGCAGCACGACGCCGATGTGGCGGCGGAGCTGCTTGGAGGCGAGTCTTCGCACGTCGACTCCGTCGACAAGCACGCGGCCTTCACACACGTCATAGAACCGGCACAGCAGGTTTACGAGCGTCGTCTTCCCGCTACCGCTGCGGCCGACGATGCCGATGGTTTCGCCGGGCTGAATCTCGAAGTCGACGTCGCGAAGCACCGGCTGGTGTCGCTCGTAGCCGAACGTCACGTGCTCGAAGCGGATGCCGCGGCCCTTCGGGACAGAAGGAGTGGGAGAGTGGGAGAGGGGGAGAGGGGGAGACTCCGGCACATCGCCGTTTCGCGAATCTCCCCCTCTATTCATTTGCGTGAGCTCTGGGAGCTCGACAGGGTTCTCCGGGTCGGTCGTCTCCACCGGTGTGTCGAGCAATTCGAAGACGCGTTGGCAGCCGGTGAGAAAATTGGTGAGCCAGGTGGTGAACTGCGAGAGTGTGGCCAGCGGCGTGTAGAACATTGCCAGGTACGCGAGAAACGCCATCAGCGAGCCGAGCGACATCGTGCCGGCCAGCACATCCCGCCCGCCGACGTACCACACGATCAATCCGCCCAGGCTGAAGATAAGCTGCATCGTGGCCGAGAACGCGGCCGTCGAGTAGTCGACGCGCATGCGGCAGTTTCGCAAGTAATCGCTAATGCGGTTGAACCGGCCGTACTCGCGCTCTTCCTGCGCGAACGCCTTCACCACGCGGATGCCCGAGAGCATGCCCGTAAGCATGCCGGCCTGCTTGCTGCTGGAGTCCCAATAGCGGTAGTGCTTGGGATGCACGCGCTTCCAGAAGAAGATGCTGCCGGCAATCACCAGCGGAGCCGGAATGAGCGTATACACGGCGAGTTTGGGGTTGAGCGTGAACAGCATCACGCCGACGGCGGTGACTTGCACAATTTGCAGCAGGAAGCCGCCGGTGATTTGTTGCAGCAGGCTCTGGATCACCTCGCTGTCGTAGGCCACGCGGCTGGTGAGCGAACCGACCTGGTGGCGGTCGTAGTAGTTGAGGCCAAGCGAGTGCAGCTTCTCCACCAGCCGGCCGCGCAGATCGAACGTCAGCGCGACGCCGACGCGCGTCGCCATGCGGCCCTTGGCAAAATTCACGGCGCTCAAGACCAGCCGAGCGCAGGCCAGCGCCGACACTACGACCAAGAGGGCGGAGAAGAGTCCTGCCGCGTCGGGCGCAGCCTGACCGCCACGGAGGATGTGGTCGACCATGTATTGCTGCAGCTTGGGCGGGACGAGCTCGGCGGCCACGGCCACGAGCATCAGCCCGCACATGGCCAGTGCGGTTCGCCGGTGCGGCCAGAGCATTTGACGCAGCCGGCCGAGGATCGCCTTGCGCGGAATGCAGCGGGGGCAAGATTCGCCCGCCACGGGTAGTCGCTGCCCGCACTTCGGGCAGTGCGTCACTGCCGGCGCTGGCTCCTCGGCGGGCTCAGGCGGCGCTCCGGTGCGCAGCCCTTCCAGATACCGGGCCAGGCGCCCGAAGCGGTCGGCATCGGTGTTCGGAAAGCGCGCCAGGTCGACCCAATAATCGTCGACGTACGCTTGCAAGAAGCCGGAGCCGATGGCGCCCTGGGTGCGAAACTCGCGCACCTCGGACACAGGCAGGTAGGTTTCGACGATGACAACTTGTTCTGCGCCGTTCTCACGATCGGCGAGCTGGGTTCCATGGCCACTGCTCTGAGTGGCCATGTTCGATGCGCCGTCACGTGCCCACGCCGAGCCGTGGGAATGCCACCCGCCCGCCTCCCTGACCGCCGTCACGTTATCCTTCGTGACAACGATCCAACTCCGTTCCGGCCGGCCCGATAGCGACAAATCACTGTGCGCGGCCAGAAGCACCGGCACCCCATTCAAGCCGCGGCGGTCGAGCTCCTCGTACACCGCGCGCGGCAATTCTTCCTTGAACATCTCTCTTTGAAGTAACTCCCCGGGTAGTGCGACTAGCGCGTAGACGCAAGCAGCAACTGTTAGCAAAAGAGCTGCCTGCCGGCTAGAGCAAAGGTCGCGATAGCATCTGCCAAAAAAACTTGCCGCATTGCCGGCCGTGGCAATGCGGCCGGTTTGCCATGCAACTGAATGCTCCGGTCATCCATTGCGTGCCGCTCGGATGATTCGATGGCACGGCGTGCTAAGTCGGGCGTCCTTCGCGTCGCCTAGCGAGCCGCAGCGCGCCAGCGTTCCGGGGTTATTGATCAGTTATCGGATTGTATTCGCGACGCAGTGGAGCGTGTTGGCTTGCGGCGAAAGTTTTCGGCAAAAAGGTTCCGCCACCTGAGCGCCACTGGCTTTGCCAGTGTTTCCCGACGAGTGAC
>DASXWB010000549.1:0-4660 GCA_036503915.1 Lacipirellulaceae bacterium
TTAACGTTTGTTTCTTCGCGTCCTTGGCGTTCTTGGCGGTTTTATCTAACCGTTTGTGACGATTAGATCCTTAATGGCACAAGCGACTAAATGCGGCGCGACTGATGATGGAACTCGACGACGAGCTTTGTTTGTGCTTCCATGTTACCAAGCGCAAGGTAATCAATTTCCTGCGCGTCGAGCGACCGCAGCGCGAGAGCCAGTTGGCCGATTGCCACGGGGCGGGCACCGGCTGCGGCTGGTGCCGGCCCTTTCTCAAAAAGCTGTTTGAAGCGGCAAAAGCCGGCAGCGCGGCGGCCGATCTTCCGAACCCGAGTGACTATGCACATGGGCGCAGCGCCTATGTCCGCGCGGGCAAAGGCACGCCGCCGCCCGGGGCCACGCCGATTGAGCCGCAATAAGCAATTAGTAGTCGCCTGTGTCACTGAATCATCAAACTCCGCGCCAAGTGCCAGCCGCTCACGATGGTCACCAACACCAGGATCGCGGCCGAGAAAAGCCCTGCGGCCAGCATCCACTTTCGCGTGCGGTAGCGCGGCGGTAGTTGGAAATTGAGATACAAGGCCGCTAGCATGGCCAATGCCACGCCGCCGGTGGTTGCCAAGAATGAAACAATGTTAACCAACGTGGCGAAATTCACGTTGGCCCAGACGAGCGGCACAGCGGCCAGGAAAACGTAGCTGCAGATCACCAGTTGCAGCCCCCGGTAGGGGATTCGAGTATTAGGCCAGATGGCGGTGAGGAACTCGTGCGTCACGCGAACGTAGATCTCCGGATACGCCTGGAGCGTGCCCCACAGTGCCGCCAGCACGCAAACGTAATACACCCACACGAGCGCCGGATGGATGCTTTGCCATATCTGGCCCTGGTCTGTAAGTAAACCCCAGCCCTCAAATGCGGAGCTTAATTCGCCACTGGCGAGTCGTGGGTAAAGAACGGCGGCCCCGGCCAGCATGAACGACGCGCTCACGACGAATAAGACAACCGCGCCCATCGCAACATCCCATCGCAGCGGCGCGATAAGCCGGCGCAGCCGGCCCGCCTCGCGCGGGTCGTCAGGCAGGTAATCGCCCGGACTTCCGCCGGCGGCGCGGTGGCGAATCTGATCGATGTCGCGGTGGCTGCACAGGCCCCAGCGGTGTTTGCACACCCAGTTCGCGTAGGCGATGTAACACATCACCGAACCGCCGACGTAACCGAACGTTGTCGTCATCGTCAGGATCGGCTGCTGGCGAACATCGGGCGGCGCCCAATTGGGAACTTCCGGCATGGAACCAACGCTGAAAGTGCCGGCGAGGGCGGCGAAGAAATCGGGCCGCACCATCATCGTGCCGATCATCGTTCCCAGAACCAGAATCCCGCAGATGATTACTTGCTGACGTTCGAGCGAGGCAAAGGAGAGGCCACCGCCGACCATGAGCGCGGCCCCAATCAGCACGGTCGCGAACATAGAATGCCAAACGGCCGAAGAAATCCCAAGCAACTCGTCGGCCGGCAGGTCCGGGTTGGCAGGCGAGCCGCCGCCGAGGCCGGTCAGCCATGCGGCCCGATCCAGCACGTAGTACAGCAGGTCGCCGCTAGGGCGGGCGATTGCCGCCCACAGAGGCCCGGCGGCACCCAGCTCCAGCGCGATGATCGCGACGAGCAGCCACCCGCGCGGGCCGGGCAATCGCACGAGCCGGTGGCCGATCATCTCGCCGCTCACGGCCGAGTAGCGGCCGAGAAGATACGTGACACAAACTCCCTTCACCAGCGTGCTGGCCAGCACCAGCCACAGCAGATTGTAGCCGGCCCACGAGCCGGTGCGCACGACAATGATCGTCTCGCCGGCGCCGATGGAAACGGAGGCGACAATCGCCGCCGGCCCGAACAGGGCCAGCATGCGCCACAACTTGCCGGCCGACCACGGCTCGGCGAGCACGCCCGACGGCCCGGGGATTTCGACGGTCTGTCGTGTCTCCTGCGCGTCCATTGAATCGTATCTTAATGTAGCCGCGCAAAAGACGTCGACGTGGCTTGCATCGCGCCATGTGCTGGACGATACGCTGCACTCGATCGGTTTGGGGATAGAACTTTTATGGGAATCGCTGCATCGGGGTGGCTGGTGTGGAGCGAAGCGACCCCCCAGCATTCTGGGCGATCATCGGTCGACCCCAGCCACCCATGGCTATGAACTCGAAAAAAACGCTCTGGGCTTTTGAATTTCGCCCCACTAAATTTTTTTCTTTTTTTGGTGGGGCGAAACTCGGCGAGTTTCGACCCAGCGCGCTCGCGCAAGTTGTTTGCGACTCACTGGTTAGTGTGTGTCAGCGGGGCGAAATTGTCTCGATTTCGCCCCGGGGGGGTGACAAAATTGTCTCCCGGTGGGGCGAAATTTGTTGGGCACTCGTGGCGCCGCATCAGATGTCCAAAACTCCCCCCACCTACTTTTGGACATCTGATGCGATTTGGGTTTGTCCAATCTCTGCGGTTTGCCGCGGTGACAGGTGCGCAAAATTCTTGGGTGTGGGTTGTGCGCATGTGTCGCGTTTTGGATACAGATTGCAAAGCTGACAGTCGGCGCGCAGCGGTATCGCGGTCGGCTGCATCAGCTGACGGCTACGCTGTCTGGCTAATAGCTCACAGCGAACAGCTAATAGCTAATAGCTAATAGCTTCTGCAACCTGACGTGTACATTAGCACATGTGGTGGCCGAAAACAAGTATTTAGGAGCAAGACCGCGTCGGAGGGGGACAGCGCGTCGGAGGGGGACAGCGCGTCGGAAGAGGACGGGCACATTTTGCTGCGCAAAATGAGCCAGTCCCCGGCGTGCTTCAAGTAGTTTTTGAGATCAGCGAGAAGAAAAAACGCGTGCGCTTGCGCGAAAAAAAGTTTGGATTCGGCCGCACAATGTGGTAAGGTCGACGCGGGGCGTGGTGCGCCGCGAGGAACCTGTCCTTTGTGCATTCTGACTTGCCCGCGCTGCATTCGCGGATGCTTGTTCCCCTCCTCTTCTTTTCAGCGGCGCCCGCAACGAATGGCGAAGCGTTTCACAGCCGGTCGAGTGGACTGGCGACGCCGCAGGCGCCGCGCTGGAGGACGTGCGTGTAGATCATCGTGGTGCTGACGTCGGCGTGGCCGAGAAGCTGCTGCACCGTGCGGATGTCGTAGCCCGCTTCGAGCAGGTGCGTGGCGAAGCTGTGGCGCAGCGTGTGGTAGCTCACGCGCTTGGTGAAACCGGCGCGGAGCACGGCGCCACGCACGACTTTTTGGACGGAGTTTTCGTGCACGTGATGGCGGCGCAAGGTACTCTGGTGCGGAGCGACGCCGGGTGCCACTGGCTTTGCCAGTGCCTGTTGTGCGTCGGCATCAGTCAAAGAGTGCCGATTGGCAAACCGTGGATAAATGGAAGCCCTGTGACTTGTTGTCTAGGCGGGTCGAGTAGATACCAGCTTGAACTCGACCATTTCAAGTCGATCGCGCGCGACACCAGGCGCGCGGCGAACTGGATTCTGGTGGATGTAATCGATCGATGCTTCGATCGCATCGGGCGTGTTTAGATTTCGGTCGTAACCGGGGCCTTCTTGCCAGCAGCGGAAGCATTTCTTGCCGGGGCGCTCCCGCACGGTGAGTCGATCCACGAGTGGGGAGTTTTGGGCTAACAGGATTTCCTTGATCGACTTGGAGAACGGTTGTTTGATCAACGCCAAGTACCGATCGATTGCCGGTTCCGGCGAACTAGGGACGACGAGCAGATGGACATGTTCCGGCATGAACACGAAGGCGGCCAGCTCGATACACGTCTCGTCGCCTGCGGAGTCGATACATCGAGCCAAGCGCTCTCGCCACCGATCATTGGTCAAGAGTGGCAGCCGGTGGTAACACGAGAACGTTAATTCGTGCAGATCGCCAGGCTCGTGATAGTGCTTGACAAGTTTGCGATGCGGGCGGCTGCTGTTCATGCTCAGCAGCGTAAGACGTTGGAACGTTGGAATCAAGCATTCGGCCGCAAGGGTTTCGCTGCCGGAGCACTGGCAAAGCCAGTGGCACCCGGCGAATAGTGCAGCGCGCGAATCTTGGCGGCGAAGCGGTCCATCAGTTTTTCGCTGTCTGAAGTATTGTCTGCGGGGAGCGGATTCGTTTTGGGGCGCGCGTTATGCGGCGCGTTTCTATAGAAGTCGGCGCTTGTTTTGGGAGTCGACGCGCGATAAGCTGGTGTCATGCTTGACTTTCCGCCGCTCAGACACGGAAACCAAGTGGATTAATATACGGACGTATACTATTAAGCACCCGGCGTGTCAAGCGTTTAATGGAAGATTTCTGTAAAGTAATAGTTCGTCGTGATACAATTCCGCGATGGACTCGGTATACGTTGAAACGACGATCGTTGGTCACATAGCGGGTCGCGTCCATCCGGACCCAATCGTTGCAATCCGGCAACAGATCACTCGCGATTGGTGGCGGAACGAGGCGTCCGGCTACGAAATTTTCATTTCTCAAGTCGTCCTCGAAGAATGTTCCCAAGGCGATCCGTCGGCCGCGGCCGAGCGAAGGCGTCCTGGTCCGGCACCACGGCCGCTCGCCGACGAGGTGGTCTTGGCCGTGGTCACGATGGCCACGGACAACCCCTGGTACGGCTACAAGAAGATCGCCATCATGTGCCGCCGCGCGCGGGCCAGGC
>DASXWB010000550.1:0-2200 GCA_036503915.1 Lacipirellulaceae bacterium
CGAAGGCTCGGGCACATTGGCAAGCATCGCGTTGAATGCGCCCGCACCGTTCACGGCGTCGAAATCAGTCTTGAAGAGGACGAAATCGTTCACGTCGTTGTCCCCGTCCAGATCCAAGTCGCCTGCCAAGGCGCGCTGAATGCCGGTCATTGCACTCAAGTCGGCCAGCATGTTAGGGAAGAACAGCGGCCAATCGCTGGCGTTGACAACGCCATCGGTATTGAGGTCGCTGCGGCTATACGACATGCCGCCTGGACCGCCGGTATAGCCAATTCCGCCGAAGATCACGCTGCCGTCCGTAAGCTCGACAGTCAGCGAAACATCTTCGATTTGCGACTTGCGCCAAATATTGCCAAGATTCACCATTTCGCCCGCCGACAGCGTAGCGCCGTTACCGCCAACCGACTGTTCGCGCTCGCTCAATTCAATGTCCGTCGACTCGATGATGGTCCACGGATCGTCGGGGTCGACGGATCCGTTCCCCGGCGGCTCATCGTAGTTATTGGAAATTGAGCTCCAGGCCGCTGCGTTCAACGTGCTGCTTGAGGAATGGATCACGAGGCCATCGATGCCCACCGGAGAGCCAGTGTTATTTGTGAGCGTAACGTTGCCGGTCGTGCGATTCACCGTGAGATCGATGTCCGTCACGGCCGAGATCGCTGTCACCAAACTGCTCGAGTTGCCGTTAAACGCCGAGTAGACGGCGCCGTTGCCGCCATCGCCATTGCCCCAGTTTGTGAATCCAACGGAACCGGCCAGGATCGGGTCAGTCGAATCGACGACCGGGTCATAGGAAATGGGTACCGCGGCACCATCCGGATCGTTCAGCACGTCAACCTTAAACGTGTTCCCAACAGCCGAGATAATCACGTCAAACGGCACACTGTCTTGCGGCAGAAACTTCGGTGAGGTCTCGCTGAAGACCTGCGTCCAGGTGAAATTCTGGTACTTCTGAATGCTCATGCCCGCAATCGGACGGGTTGTTCCGGTGCCGGCACCTTCCGTGGACCAATTGATACGATAGAACGTGTTGTCATCGGCGACGCGGAACAACAGCCCCATGCCGTCATTGTCGCGGTTTTCAAGACGCGTGGTGAAGCGGTAATTGGTCATTGCGGCGCTGCCAGGCGAGTCGACGACAATCGCCGGCCCGATGAAGTCGGTGTTCGGGGCGCCCGCCGTGGCATTTGCAAAGCCGTTGGAGTCATCTCGGATGGTGCCATTAGTAAAATCCTGGGCGAAGTTGCCGTGATCTTCCAACTGGACAATGCCGGAGGCGCCGAATGCATCCGTCATATTAAGCCTGCGCCAAGGAATCGACGAAACGGCATTGGCAAAATTCGTCGTCTTGTTGAGCGTCGATGACGTGACCGAGATCGGCCCGACGATGGTGCCGTAATTCGGCACGGCGGTGCTTTGCTCATGCTGCGCCCAGGAATGGACGCCGTAACGGCCGGGCGCCAAATCGGGGTCGCTGCCGCTGAGAATTGAAACGTTATTGACCTGGATATCCCAATTCGTGCCGTTGACGACCACCTTGGCGTCGAAAGGCACGCCGTCGAAATTCGGCACGAAGCCCGTCGTGGTGTTGGCGAGCTGCGTGATCACGCCATCGACAACTTTTTGTACCGAAGTTCCTTCTTGGAATCCGAGGTTGCCAAGCGTCTGCCGGCGGAAACCGGCGCGGAAATAGTTATTATTATTCTGGTAGCCGAAGACGACGCCGAAGCCATCATCGTCGTAGGTCGCCAAATTATAGTTGATCGTGTAATTCGCCGGCGTGGTATCGGCCGTGTTGATCAGCATGTAGGGCTTGTATTGACCGTCGGCGATACCGGCCGTCGTGACTCCGTCGGCCTCGCGGCCGTCGGACGTTTCAATGAGGAACCTCTGGCCTGAAAGCGGATCCGGCGTCAACAAGACGCCCCAGCTCGGGTCGCCGCCAATTTGCGTGGGAGAAGGAGTGTGCGTGTTAGTCCAACCCTCAAAGCCCGTGATAAACGGATTGCCAACGAGCACTTGCGCCGACGCCGTTCCGGTGTGCAGAACCAGCACCACGAGCGCAGCAAAAACCACTACTCTGGCCAGAGAAAGCAATAACGAGAGGCAGTTGCGAGGCTGCAACATGATCGAATACCCTTGTACAAGTCGTGCTGAAAATCGGTGAATAAAAATGCGTTATAGGGGTCCAAGACTTTTG
>DASXWB010000551.1:0-14331 GCA_036503915.1 Lacipirellulaceae bacterium
ATCAAATTCCAGTGGCCGAGTGTCGAAGCTGACGTTTGGCGCCTGGCCTTGCGAGACGAGCCACATGGCCTCGGCGAGGTTCGACCGCGCGGCAGCGCGCAGGCCCACATAGGAGGTTGTGAGACGTGGATTGACTTCAATGACGACGTCCTCGCTGCCATGCGGATCGCGACCCAGAATCAGGTCCACTCCAACGTAGCCCGTCGTTGGCGGCAACGCAGCGAGCGCACGCTCCGCCAGACCGGCAGCACGCTCGGCCAAGCCGGCAGGTAAAGGCAATTCGCCACCCAAATATTGCAGTCGGCCATTGTCGGAGATGCGCTGTCGGCATGGAGCAAGCGCGACTCGTGAATGCGGGCCGCAAAGGAGCGAGACACTCGCGGCCAGCCCTGGCGCGTAACGCTCCAATCGCCGCGGCCAGGCGTACGCAGGCGGCGAATCGTGAGGACCGCTCACTATGTACACATCCTGCGACCCCGCGCCGTCAATAGGTTTTAGAACGGCTGGATAGTCGAATTCTTCCGGTAGCGGCCCATCCGGCTCGATTACCGTTCCTTGCGGAACAGGCACGCCGGCGGCCGCAAGTGACTCACAGGTCCGCTGCTTGTCGGAAGTAACGCCAATGAACTCTGCGGACGGAGACAGCAACCGACCTCCATGGTCCAGAACACAGCGAGCGGCGGCGAGAAGTATGCCGTCAAACTCGGGCGCAATCAGAATCGTCGCGTCCGCCTCAGCGGCAAGACACTCGAATTCATCACGATGAGAGAACCTGCTGATCACGTCAACCACCTTGCAGCGGGGCAACGCGAACTGCAGATTCCTCGGGTCGCGCAGCGCGGAGACCTGGCAGCCTGAAATCTTCACGAGGTCGGCTGCCAACGCGCCGACCATTGCCGCGCCCTCCCGCACAAGCGAGCCGGGCAGCGTTCCAGGCTCTTCGACCAATCCGCCGCCGGTCGCCCATTCGTAGACAAATATTTGCATGAAAGTCGAGGGCGGAGAGTCGAGAGTCAAGAGCTAGACAAGAGTGTGACCAATAGTTCCGGTTCCAGACTCTTTGCTCTCGACTCTTGACCTTTAGAAAATCCCCAGCTGATCGCGCGCCTCTTCGGTCATTCGGTCCGGCGTCCATGGCGGCTCCATGACGAGCTTCACATCGACGTCGCTCACTCCGTCCAGCCTTCGGACCGCATCCTGCGATTGACTCAATAGCTGCGGTCCGGCCGGACACGCCGGGCTGGTCATCGTCATTTCGATGGCAACCTTTGATTTATTATCTGGCTGCTCGTCGATCTTGATGTCGTAGATTAAGCCCAAGTCGACAATATTCACGAACAACTCAGGGTCGACCACGCCTTTGAGCGCTTCACGGACATTATCTTCAGCGATTGGCATATCAGACCTCCTCATCCTCTGGCCGTGGTGTATGATTCGTTCGAAAAATCCCGCCAAAAAACGCCAAAATATCGATCTCGGCGAACGGAATGACGGCGTCGAAGTCCGTGGACGACTATGTGCCCTTGCAAAGGCATTGGTCCCATATCACAAGGATATGCCGTCCGTCCGGTCTGTTCAATTAAGGAGTTGCTAATCCTTGAGCCGGACAAAGACCTGGTCGCCTTCGACCTTGACGTCATGGGCCTTGGTCGCCTTCGTGGCCGGCATGGTTAGCGCCGCGCCCGTGCGAATGTCGAATTTTGCACCATGCCGCGGGCAGGCGATCGTTTTCGCAAAAGAATCAACAGGCCCCTCACTAAGCGGCCCGCCATCGTGCGTGCAGACGTCATCCAGCGCATAGAAATGTCCGGCCGCGTGAATGACGACGATCAGCCGGTCGTCTACTTCGACAAGCATCTTGCCGGGGTCAGGAATCTCGGACACTTTTGCGACGGGGATGAAACTGCTCATTGCCGAAGCGCCCAATTTCCCAACGTTGCACCGCCGAACAGCAACAGCGTTCCGATGATCAACAGCGAAATGCCAAGCATCAGCGACCGAGCGGATTGACGTCGTTCATCCAGTCGTCCAGAGACGACGACTCGCATGCCTCGTGCAGAAAACCAAAGTCCCGACACAACGACGAAAAAGCCAGCGAACTGCAGCAATTTGCCCAGAAGTTCCCAAGTCGTCACGGTGCGGCCAGTTCCTTGATATCACTCACCCGACGGCCAATCGCCTCGCCTAGCGCGTCACGCACGCTTTCGATCGTGATGCGGTCGAAGACCTGTTGAAAGAAGCCGGCTACAATCATTCGCACCGCTTCGCGCCGCGTGTAGCCGCGCGTCATCGCGTAAAACACTTGCTGGTCGTCGACGCGGCCGGACGTGCTGCCGTGTGTGCAGCGGACATCGTCTGCCTCGATTTCCAAGCCCGGGATCGAATCGGCCCGCGCGTCACGCGAGAGCATGAGGTTGTCATTGCGCTGGTAAGCGTTTGTCCGCTGAGCGTCGCGGTCGACTTTGATCATGCCGCGCCATACGGTGCGCGAGCGGTCTTGCAGCGCCGCCTTGTACAAGAGATCGCTCTTGCAATACGGCGACTGATGGTGCTGATAGGTATTGTAGGAGAGATGCTGCCGGCCTTCGGTGAACATGACGCCGTTGACCTGCACCTCGGCATCCGGGCCAGTCATGGCCACGTGCTGATTCACTTTTGCAAGCCGGCCGCCCAGCGCTCCAATGGTCCACTGCAAACGCCCTTCGCGGCCGACATGCGCCTTTTGATGCGCGAAGTGCCAGACCTCGTGGCCCCAGTTCTGTAAGTTGACATAGCGCAGTCGAGCGCCCGGCTCCACGATCAACTCGATGGAGCCGCAATGCAAGCCAGGGCGATCAGCCGCGGTGTTCGCCGTTTCCGAAAGCAGCGTGGCTTCCGCGCCGTCGGCGAGAATTACAAGCGTTTTGCCGAAGTCCACGCCCCTATCGAGGGCGGATAGGGAATGGAACGGCCGGTCGATGCGAATGCCCTTGGGCACATACAGGATCGTCCCGCCGCACCAGAACGCGGCATGAAGCGCGGAAAACTTGTCCTTGTACGGATCAACGACTCGCCGCTCAAAATAGGGTCGCAAGAGATCGCCGTGCTCGTTCACTAATTCGTCGAGGCTGCCAAAGAGCACGCCCTGCCCCGCCAAATTGGTGTCGAACTTGTCGCTTACCTGCCGGCTATCGATGGTGACTGCGCGACCGGCCAAGTCGACGCCGGCCGCAAGTAGCGCGTGCGGTGCGCCACCTTCATCTATTCCATTGCCTTCTGAGGCTGGCCCTGGAGGAGCAAAACGATCGAGCTTGAACAGCCGGATATCAGTCCGCATCCACTCCTCGTCGCGAACCGACGGCATCGGCATCTCTTGAAATCGCCGCCACGCCTCTCGACGCATGGCAGCGAGCCACGTTGGCTCACCGCGCGCGGCGACGAAGGCACCGAAAGCCTCCTGGGAAAATCCGGTTGATATTGCGGCAGTGGACATCAAGCCCTACCAGGATGGCTCCATTCGCTAGCGCAAAGCGGACTGCACCGCGGAGTGTGCCTGCTACACTAACCAACGCTGCCTTCCATCTGCAGCTCGATGAGTCGGTTCATTTCGACGGCGTATTCCATTGGCAGCTCCTTGACGAGCGGCTCGATAAAACCGCTGACGATCATGGAGCTGGCCTCGGCCTCAGTGAGGCCGCGACTTTGCAGATAGAAGAGCTGCTCTTCGCCGATGCGCGAGACGCTCGCCTCGTGCTCGACCTGCACATCCTGCTCCTCCACTTCGATGTAAGGGTATGTGTCGCTGCGGCTCTTTGGATCGAGAATCAGCGCGTCGCACACCACACTGCTCTTGGAGCCAATTGCGCCATCCTGCACCTTGCACAGTCCGCGGTAACTCGAGCGGCCGCCGTTTTTGCTGATGCTCTTGGAGATGATACGGCTCTTGGTGTGCGGGGCGGCATGGACAACCTTAGCGCCGGCATCCTGGTGCTGGCCTTTCGACGCAAACGCAATCGACAGGATCTCGCCTCGTGCGCCAGGCTCCATCATGTACACGGCGGGGTATTTCATCGTAAGCCGGCTGCCCAGGTTTCCGTCGATCCATTCCATAAGCGAATCGCCATAGGCGACGGCCCGCTTGGTTACCAGGTTGTAGATGTTGTTTGCCCAGTTCTGAATCGTCGTGTACCGGCAGCGTGCGCCGCGCCGAACGATGATTTCCACTACGGCAGAGTGCAAGCTTTCGCTGGAATACATCGGCGCCGTGCAACCCTCGACGTAATGCACCTCCGCACCTTCGTCGACTAGAATGAGCGTCCGCTCGAACTGGCCCATCCGCTCAGCGTTGATGCGGAAGTATGCCTGCAGCGGGAATTCGATTTTCACGCCCTTGGGCACGTAAATGAACGAGCCGCCCGACCAGACGGCGGAGTTCAGCGCGGCGAACTTGTTGTCCTCCGGCGGGATAATCGTGCCGATGTACTCGCGCACGAGGTCGCCGTGCTCGCGCACCGCCGTATCGGTATCGGTGAAGATGACGCCTTTCTTGGCCAGGTCTTCTTTGAGCGAACCGTAGACGACTTCACTTTCGAACTGGGCCTTCACGCCGGCCAGAAACTTTTTCTCAGCTTCGGGGATGCCCAGCTTGTCGAAGGTTTCCTTGATTTCTGCCGGCACATCGTCCCAGGTTTTCCCCTGATGCTCCGTCGGCTTCAGGTAATAGTAAATATCCTGAAAGTCGATGCCGATGTTGCCGCCCCAGCGCGGCATGGGCTTCGACTCGAAAACCTTGAGCGACTTGAGCCGGAAATCGCGCATCCACTTCGGCTCGCGCTTCATCTCGGAGATTTCGCAGACGATTTGCTCGTTCAGACCGCGGCGCGCTTTGAACACGCCGTGCGTCTGCGTCACGAAATCGTACTTATTGATTTCGCCGAGCGCGATCTCGTCGGGAGCTGTGATTAAATCAGTAGCCATGTTTGTTTCCAATCTATGTCGATCAAATCTCTCGCAATGGCGCCAAGGCGCAAAGCACAAAGCGACGTATTGGATGGAGACCTTTCCTGTCCATCAATTCTATGCAACCCCGCTTGCCACTTTGTCGTCAGTTTTTCGGGCAGCCGCCATTTCCTTTTCAACTTCCGCGTCTTCGGGATGCGAAGCCCGGATCCGGTCATAACCCTCTGTGTACAATTCGCGCGCCAATTCGACGCCGCCGGTTTCCACAATTCGACCGCCGAGCATTACATGCGTGAAGTCGGGCGTATTGTGCTCGAGCAGCCGATCGTGGTGCGTGATAATGAGAATTCCCATATCCGCCCCGCCAATTTCCGCGATGCTCTGACTCGCTAGCTTCACCGCGTCGACATCCAGTCCGCTGTCAGTCTCGTCGAGAATCGCAAACTTCGGTCGCAGCATGGCCAGTTGCAGGATTTCGGCCCGTTTCATCTCGCCGCCGGAAAATCCATCGTTCACGTATCGCCGGGCAAATTCCTCATCCATCCGCAATTGGCCCATCTTGTCGCGAAGCTCTTTGCGGAACTCGCGCATGGGAATGAGCGGTTCACCTTCCTTGCGCTCGGGGCTGCGCACGTTCGTTGTCGCGTGGCGCAGAAAGTCGGCCATCTTGACACCGGGAATCGCCATCGGCCGTTGGAAGGCCATGAAGATGCCTGCCCTGGCTCGCTCAGTGGCGTCCCATTCGAGGATGTTTTGGCCGTTCAGCTCAATTGTTCCCTCGGTCACTTCGTAATTCGGATGGCCCATGATCACGCCGGCCAGCGTGCTCTTGCCGGAGCCGTTGGGGCCCATGAGCGCGTGCGTCTCCCCGCGGCGGATCGTGAGAGTCACGCCGTTGAGGATCGGCTTGCCGCCGACAGCGACGTGCAAGTTCTTGATGGAAAGTGTTTCGGTCATTGCAATAGGTTAGTTTCTTACGTCAATACTGTTGATCGTTGGTATCAGATAATTGCTTGTTCGACTGTGGTTGTATTTACGCTTCCTTCAAACCGCCTTTCAATCCAAGGGCATGGCGCCGTCGAATCTGCCAGCGAAACGGCGGTTGCCATCGCACACGTTCCAATCGTTCATGCGGTAATTTTTTGGTGGTCGTACAAAGGCTCTTGGTCGGCCGGTGCGGCCACATACCCGCTATGGTGCGGAATCGGCAGCTCATCGTCGACTTTTACGCCGACCGCCGCGCCGCGCTGCCGGGCGATCTTATGCCCCTTGATCTTGTCCTGAATCCGCATCAAACCTTCCAGCAGCGACTCCGGCCGCGGCGGGCAACCAGGCACGTACACGTCGACCGGCACTACCAGGTCCACTCCCTTGACGACGTGGTAACCGTACTTGAAGTACGGCCCGCCGCCAACAGTGCAAGCCCCCATCGCAATCACGAACTTTGGATCGGGCATCATGTTGTAAAGCCGCCGCACGCGGCTGGCCATCTTGTACGTCACCGTGCCAGCTACAACCATGAGGTCCGCCTGACGCGGCGTTGCGCGAAACGCTCCAGCGCCGAAGCGGTCCATGTCGTAACGGCTCGCGCCGGTTGCCATCATCTCGATTGCACAGCACGCCAGCCCAAACGTCAGCGGCCAGACGCTTGACTGGCGCGCCCAGTTGATCGCCTGCTCCACCGTCGTCGTAATGACGTTTTCCTCAAATCGGCCTTCAATCCATGGCTGAGCTTCTATCATGTGCGTGCTTAATTTCGCCGGTATTTTATTGTGGATGGGTTTATTATGACGCGCTTGGCGTGAACGTGCAGCAGGATGCGCCATCCAAACGGCATTCGCTGAGCCGCACGTTGTTGCCCAATATTTCCGACAACATCAGTTTTTCCATCGTGCAAACGCCTCGATCCATCTTCGCCAGTTCCGGATAGGGACAAGCTAAGGCAGAGAGCACTGGCAATTCGCTCGATCTGTTGATCGCAAACGGTATATCGCGCTCGCGCATCACGTCGGCCAGCGCGCCCATGCGCTCGTCCAGGGTTTCGCCAACGACGCGGTCACGATACTTGGCAACAAAGCGATCGGCGATTCGCTTCAACAGTCCTCGCCGAATTGTCGGATCTTCAACCGATTTAATTTCTTCCCATAGTACAACCGCCATGTCGGCAAAGTTCGTGCCGGCCGATCGTTCGCCTTTCTCCGTCAAGAGGTAACGATGGTTTGGTCGGCCGCGGCTTTTTCGCTCCGTTCTGCGCTCGATCAGGCCCTGGGACATCAAACGTCGCAGGCGCTGCCGGACCGCCGTGGCCGTCACGCCCATTTCGGCGACAAGCGCTGAAATCGTGACAGGTCCCTCACGACGAATAAAATCGAGGAGCGCCTTGTCGGAGCTTTCAGTCATGGCACAAACCCGTACTCGGTCAGGACACCCGGTCCCTATTGCTACTGTAATAATAGCGGTTTTGCGATTTTTGACAACCGTCTATTTGAAAAATAGTTCCTGCCTTAACTGTCTATCCCACAACAACTTAAGACAACAACCCAGACACGTTTTGAGCTGTCGCCGGCAGCGCGAGGAAGCCCTCAACGCGGGAAAAAGTGCTCCACGACCGCACTAAATTCAGCCGGCGCATTCACTTTGACGACGCGGCTGCGAAATTCGCGCGCCCCGGCGCGGCCCTGGGCATAACAGCACGCATACTTTCGCATCAGAAGCGAACCTTTCACCTCGCCGAATCGCTGGCAAACCAAAGCAAAATGATATAGCAAAAGTTGCCGTTCCTCGTCGAGAGTCAGGTCCGGAGGGATCGGCTCGCCGCGCAATGCAGCCGCCGCCTGTCGGAACAGCCACGGCTTTGCCAGGCACGCGCGTGCGATCATCACTCCGTCAATGTCAAAGCGACAAAAAGCGTCGACCACCCTTTGAGGCGAATCGAGGTCCCCATTTCCGATAAGCGGAATTTTCTTGAGGTGTGGCTTGAGCGCGGAAATGCGGTCCCAATCGGCCGAGCCTCGAAACATATCGGCGGCCGTTCGGCCGTGAACGGTGAGCGCGGCGGCGCCGGCGCCCTCTGCGGCCTGTGCCACATCAATCGCAGTAATCCGATCGCGCGTGCAGCCGAGGCGAATCTTCGCTGTCACCGGTGTGGGGCGACAGGCCGCGACGACGCGTTCGATGATGGCGCCGATCCGATTTGGCTCCCTGAGTAAGTACGAACCGCTATGTGCTTTTTGCACGACGTCGCGCACCGGGCATCCGAAGTTGATATCGACTACGCTTACTTTGTACTCGTGCACGAGGCGTGCCCCAACCTTGGCAAGCGTCTCGGGATCGTTATCCCAGATTTGCACCGCTAAGGGGCGCGGCTCGTCGGCCACTCCCCACAATCGGTCAGGGTGCTCGGCTTCATGTTCGGCCAGCCAGACAAATCCCTTGGCGTTAACCATCTCGGTTGCCAGCAGCCCAGCACCGCCGAACTCGCGCACGATCTGGCGAAATGCGTAGTTGGTGTAGCCGGCCATCGGGGCCTGAAGAATGGGCGGATCGACGACTAAGCGTCCGATCGAAATCGGGCGCACCTTGGGGACGCGTTCGGCGCGTTCCATCGTGCTGACGGCGTGATTGGCCGTGCGAATGTTACGCGTTGCAGCGAGCGGGCCCATAACCAGATATTATGACGGGGAGATGACGCGCGGCCAATGCAATCGCTGAACGCCCGCGCCGCAAGCTACGCCGCTGATGTAGTTCGTGCCCGATTAGCGGCGCGGCACAAGCAGCGAACGCTCCTGACGTCGGCCAGGTGGTGCTACCGCTGAGGCTGGCTGAACCCTTTCGTCGCGCGTCGAGCCAAGTGTGCGCATTCCGCCAACAGGAGCCCAACCTTCGGAAAAGGTGCTGGGCGGCAAACTCGTACCATTTTGCGATTGCCGATTGGGCGGCGCTGCAGGCGCGAAAGGCCGCGTCGCCGTTGAGGAAGAATCGCGTTTGATGAGCATGCCGATCAGGCGATCGGCGTCGATTTGGCCGGGCGTTGCGAGCTCCGAATAGCGAGCAATGCGGCGATTGTAATCGCGGACAATTTGTACGAATGCGCGTCGGCGAAGCGCCAATAGCTCCAACGCCCGCAAGGTGCCTGTGGGATCCGAGTTATCACTCCGTGCTGCGGCGACCTGATTTAGCCACTCTTCAGCTCGCGTCACTGCGGCGGCGGCGTCCTTTAATTCCGTGTACCGGAGCGGCAGAAGTGCACTCAGCTCTTGCGCTTCGACGGACGTTCGTCCGCCGAAGATTTCCTGGTAATGGGTGTGATAGCTGCCGCAATGTGGGGTATCGCTCGGCAATGGAAGTCCCGTCGCTGGCCCAATCCAACTGGCTAGCCGATATTGCGACGCGAGTGCGGCGCGGTGCGAGGTCCCCACGCGGACCGCCAACTCGTTCTCGGCCTGTTGCCCTGCCGGGCCTAGAGTAGGCACCAGAGACCGCAAGCGGCGCAACTCTTCCTGCTCGCGCAGTCCCAGATAATAATCCGCAACGCTGGAGCAGAGATCCCAATAGGTTTCAACTCGCTGCGTTTGCTCGGCGCGGGAGGCGGCGCTTGCGACGACCGCCTCAAGAGTCATCGGTTGTCCGGCTAGCCGCGAATCGCGCGGCGGGCTCAGCATCGCCCGCATCATGGCCGAAGGCTTCAACCCAGGCGTTTGACCGGTCGGCGCGGCTGCACGTGCTGGCGAAGTTGGCTGAGTTTGATAGCCAAAACCGGGCGGCGGAGACGCAGATTGCTCAGACGGAGGGGTAGCGTCCGATGGCAACGTTTGTGGACTGCTCCCGCGGGATGGAATGGTGGCCGGGGCATAGGGATCCGCGGCGCGCGACGACGGAGCAGTGGTCGATTGCTCAGCATCGGGAGGTGGAGCGATTCGATCCACCAGGCCATTGGCAGGGTCATCGCCGGCGGGGATTTTCGCATCCGGTGGTAGCGCCTGGCCCGCAGTGCCGTAGCGATCGTTCGTAGCGCCCACCTGTCCAAACAGCAGAAGGGCGAGCATCACCAAGCAGCTAGACATTTTTTTGGCCTCCATGCGGCAAAAAGCTGCCTTTCGCCTGCTCTCAATTATGGAATAGGCGTGAGTTGAATTTGAATTAGTACTGCCTCGCGATGCTCCGGGCTGCGGCGTACTCAATCCAGTTCCTCGAGCCAGACGCGAAGCTCGTTTTCGTATTCACTGGCCAGGTCGCCGCGCACAAGCGTGCGTTGGAACTCGGCCAGGCCTTCGCTTCCGGTATCGGCCTGCTCCGCCGTGGCATAGCGAAGCATTGGGTCCGGCGCCGTAAGCCGGCGACAAATTGTCATCAGCAGATCACTGTGGGTGACCTCAGGGGGCAGAATTTTGTGTAGCCGCTGCGGCAGCGTGCGCTTGGCCTCGAGCAAGTTGGCGAACTCGCGAATACCGGCGAACAGCGGCTTGCCGGCCAGCAGTTCCACGAGCACGTACCCCACGCTCGCCAGGTCGGAGCGCGGCGTGACCTCTTCGCGATCGAGCATTTCCGGCGCGGCGTACTGCGGCGTGCAGGTCCGCTGTTGCGGCATGTTGTTGAGATCCATCGCGGAGCCGATGTCGATGATCTTTGCGTTGCCCGTGCGCTTGACCATGATGTTCGACGGCTTGATGTCGCCGTGTACGATCTCCTCGCGATGCAGGGCCGCCAATCCGCCGAGGCATTCGCGCACAATGGCCACCGCCATGCCAGCTTTGAGCCGCGTCCGGCCCTGCCCGGCGGTGGCGATCACGTTGTTGATGTATTCCCAGCGGCGATTCCCCACGCGAGCCCGTGCCCGCTCCAACATGCCTGGCGCCAACAACATATCGAGGTCATAACCGTCGATCCATTCCATTTCCAACACGCGGATGCGGCGTCGCTCGATGAAATTCTGCACGTCGATCAGGTTGTCGTGTTGGATCAACGCGACGCGCGAGCTGACCTGGGCCATTCGCTCCATCGCTTCGCGATAGCCGCGCTCGTCGGAAAAACGCTCGGGCGAAAAGACTTTCAAGGCCAAAGGAAGCGTGAAGTTATCGCTTCCGCGCCGCTCGCTGAGGTACACCACGCCTTGGCCGCCGCGGCCGAGCTGCCGCAGAAGCCGCAAGTGTTCGGTCCAGCCAACCTTGGGCTGCTGGATCAGACGCAAATAGCTGGCAAGCAGCTCATTATCGGGCCCAGTCGCCGGCTTGCCGCCATGTGTTAAAGTTCGCGTTCCATGCAACAGCGTCGTGGTCATGCTCATGATGTAGTCTCCCGGTGGTGCGCGAAGAATCCGTTCTCGCCCAGCTCGTGACCGAATGCAAGTGGTTTAACGAAGTCATTCTAAGTGCTAGCACGCCATTTGGTCCAGGTGACTACCGATGGGCGTACATAGCGTACATAGATTGATCTCGAACGGATTTAAAAGAGGTTGAATTCCTGACGGCAGCGAATCACCGGCGGCTTAATCGGGCAACGGGAAGCCGAGACGTTTATCGACGAGATTGCGCAGCGGCTGTCCGGTGAGATAGCGCCGCAGATTGTCGCAAAAGAAGTCTGTCATGTCGTCAATGCGTGTGGCCGACTGACCGCCGACGTGTGGCGTGATGATCACGTTAGGCAAGGTCCAGAGTTTGCTTTCAGCCGGCAGCGGCTCGGGGTCGGTCACATCGAGGCCGGCGCCGCCCAAGTGACCAGATTCGAGGGCGGACACCAAATCTTTTTCCACGACAAGCGGTCCGCGAGCCACATTGATCAAGATGGCTCCGCGGGGCAACAGCGCGAGCCGCCCCTCATCGATCATTCCGCGGGTGATGTCGGTGAGAGGTGCCGCCAAAATTACGATGTCAACGCGCGGTAGGATATTGTCAATAGCATCGGCCGGCAGCAATTCGGCGACGTGCTCGGGCTTGTTCACCGGGAACCAATCGGTTGCCAGGATCGTCGTCCGAAACGCACCGAGGATTTCGGCAAGCCGGCGGCCATTGCGACCTAGGCCAATAATTCCAATGCGCGCACGGTGTAAATCTCGGGTTGGTCTGCGAAAGAATTCCCGTTTCTGTTGAGCGCGGAAAAATGTGGGCAGACTGCGAAGTAGCCCCGTCAGCAGCGCTATGGTGTGGTCGGCGACCTGGTCGGCCAGCACGCCGGAGGCGCTCGTGATGATGATGTCCGACTCTATCACTGGCGGCACGAGGCAGTGATCCAACCCGGCGGCCGACGACTGGATCCACCGCAGCTGGCCTCGGCGGACCACTTCTTCCCACGGAACCGGCACCTTCGGATGGCCGCAGAAAATATCGGCCGAAGGCAGCTCCTGGGCCACGCGCTGCTGACCGGCGTCGATGACCTCGAAACCCGGCGCCGCGGCGGCAATCTGGGCGACGTGATGCGGCTCGACGGGGTAGCAAAGAACAAGCCGCCCGCGGCCGGGGGCGGCTGGCGATTCAGGCGTTCTTGTCATAACATAGGTTGTGGCGACGGCCGTTGATTAGGGCAAGAGCTAGCGGCCTATTCCTTGTACCACTGGTCGCAGAAGCGACCAGTCCGTTCGGCCTTCCCCGTTGGCACACTATGGTTGATTCCCGTCGATATCTCGGAACATTCGCCGTCGTATCGCTGGTCGTATTACGACTTGTGATTGGGTGGCACTTTTTCCGCGAAGGATCGCAGAAGGTCGTCTATGATCGGCACGACGGCGAGCTGCGGATGGTGTTTTCCGCCGAAGGCTTTTTGACCCAAGCCAAGGGCCCGCTTGCGAGCTGGTTGCACGCTCAAGCCCCGGACGATCATGGATACCGGCATCTACTGGCGGTGCCTCGCGAGAATGTGCCGCCGGACGCGGCGGACTTAGAGAATCGCGCCAAGTGGTCGGCCGATTATGCCAAGCGCCGTGCCGAAGCGGCAAAGTCCGGCGGCGAAGTCCCTGTCGAATTTCCGCCCGACGCACCCTATGGCGATTGGGGTAAGCGCATCGCCGAGGATTGGCGAGAAATGCGCGACGAAGTGAAGCTCGTGCCGGGTTTGACTGACGAGCAAAAGCAGCGGGTCGACAAGGCCTACGCGGCGCGAATGCAGCAGGCCGCTGATTATCTGGCCGCCGAGACGGAGCCGATTGCGGAATATCGTCACGAACTCTGGCGGCTGGACCGTTGGCAAGAGGCACCGGAGTCCGGCGAAGTCCCCTATTTCGATGAACGCATCGAGGTGAAGGACACGGAAACGGCTAGCGCGCCGCGTTCGTGGATCAACGAAGTGCGCGATATCGGGGCGCAATTCGTCGGCGATCTCCGCGAGATTCTGAGCACCGAGCAGCGGAGCAATGACGAAACGTATTCTGCCTTGGAAAGCGCCATCACAAGCGATAGCGCGAAGCGCCTGCACATGGTCAGTGTTGGCGCCACGATCCTTACGATTGGCGTAGGGATTTGCCTGCTGTTGGGCTTCTTGACTCGAATCGCGTCAATTGCAGGCGCTTTGTTCCTGCTTGGGGTCATCATCTCCCAGCCGCCGTGGCTAGCGGATGCGGCTCCCACGATGTTTCAAGTGGTTGAATTTTCCGCCTTGTTGGTCCTCGCCGGAACCGGTGCGGGCCGCTGGGCTGGACTCGATTATTTCACGTACGCGCTCTTTCATCGCAATCGCGATGTGGAACCTTAGCATACAGGCGTTAGGCCATGAATCTCTCACCGGAAGAAAAGCAAATCGGCAAGCAGAACTTCGACGAGGCGGTCGGCACCACGCGTCGCGACTTTTTGAAGGGCTCGGTGCTCGCGGGCGGAACAGCTGCCGCGGCCAGCTTGGGCGCGATTTACTTCAATTATGCACCGTCGCTCGATGACCGGCTTCGAGTCGGCATCATCGGCACCGGCGACGAAGGCGGCGTTCTCATTGGGGCACTCAACCCCAAATACATTGACGTCGTGGCGATTGCCGACATTCGTCCGTACAGTCTGCACCGGGCGTTCTACGGCGATTGGTATTCTACCGGCGCCCACGCCGCGCGGCCCGGATTGATTGAGGTTTACAAGGATGAAGGGTGGGCTGATCGCGCAGCGGCTGAGAAGCACATTAAGATCTACAAGAACGGCTATGCCGAGCTGCTTGACGATGCCAACGTGGAGGCGGTGATCATCGCGCTGCCTCTCCATCTGCACCATCAAGCGGCCATCGATGCGATGCGCAAAGGTAAGCACGTTCTGACAGAAAAGCTGATGGCCCACAACATCGCGCAGTGCAAGGAAATGGCACGTGTTGCAGACGAGACGCGTCTAATCCTCGCCGTCGGCCATCAGCGGCACTACAGCATCCTGTACGACAACTCGGTGGAACAAATCAAGCAGGGCCTCATCGGCGACATTCATCACATTCGCG
>DASXWB010000552.1:0-12506 GCA_036503915.1 Lacipirellulaceae bacterium
TGGCAGGGAGTCGGGAAGAATTGTCGGCATTTGTCGGGGCACCGGAACTCGCGCCGAGTGAACTCGAAGACAGCCTGGATTTTAATACGCAGGCAGGTTTGGATCGCGATGCCGCGCTCGAGAATCTGCTCAGCCGCAGCCCGCAGCTCGAGTTTGCTCGCGCCGAAGTGACGCGCGATCAAATTGCGCTGCGTCGCGAATGCGTCGAGCCGATCCCCAACATCCACGTGCGCGCCGAGACGGGCTACAACTTCGAGGCCGAGGAAACGGTTGCCGGCGTCGAGGTCGGCCTGCGACTGCCGATTTTCGACAAAAATCAGGGGACAATTCTGCAAGCCCAAGCGGAGCTAACGCGCGCGCAAGCGGAAGTTGAACGCGTGGAGCTGATGCTCCGCAAACGATTTGCCCATGTGTTTGTCGATTACGAAGCATCGCGCGAGTCCGCAGAGGCGTACCGCAACAGCATCCTGCCTAAGGCGGAAGAGGTTTATCGGGAAAACCTCAGCAGCTTCCACGAGCGGCGCGCAGCCTGGCCGCAAGTGGTCGACGCGCGGCGTGAGTATTTTGAGCTGTATGAGACCTATCTCGATAATTTGCTCGAAGCACGGCGCGCCGAGGCGAAGCTGACGTTCTTTTTGTTGGAGGATGGCTTGGCGCAGCCGCCCGAGCCAACTCCGCAAGGCCGTCGCGACGCGACTCCCAGGCCGCGCTAATGCTCTTGGTGCTCACTGCCACTCGGCTGCGATTTTTGCCCCTCGTGAATGTGATGCCGGCCATGGTCCATCTCGTCGCCGGGGTCTGCGCCGGGCACGCTCGCGCCAGGCGGCACTTCACCGCGCCCTAAGACGACTTTCTCGTACAGCTCATCGGGCAGCACGCGCAACACCGTCATCATCGCATGCGTCCCCATAAACCAGTTGCGACGCATGCCGCGCGTGAGCGGCCCATTTACTTTCTGCATCTCCTCCGGCGAAAGCATGCCGTGCATCTCCATCATGTCTTGCGGGTAGCCGGGCACGGCGAATTTCTTGTCCATCTCGGCCGGCCGCATGCCGGTCATCACAGCCCGCTCGCGGCCCGCCGCTGGCCCGAGGCTTGGGTCCAATCCCGCACCGAGCGAACCGGATGCCAGTTCCTCGCCAAGCAGTTGCGGTATGGCCGCCGAGCGATGTGTTTCGTGCATCATGTGATTCGGCATCGGGCCAACCATCGAGACCATGTGGTTCATCATGTGGTGCAAAATGTGGCAATGGATCATCCAATCGCCCGGATTATTGGCGATAAACTCAACATCGCGAGACTGCCCCACGCTCACCAGCACGTTATTGGTCGGTATCCAGGCGGATTCTGGAATCCGGCCGCCTTCGGTGCCGGTGACCCAGAACGTATGACCATGCAAGTGCATCGGATGATTATCCATCGCGCTGAGGTTCATAAAGCGGATTCGCAACCGGCTGCCCAGCCGCACGACCAGCGGCGTGACGTACGGTCCGGACCGTCCATTGATTGTGAAAAAGTTAAACTCTTCAGAAACAGAATTTGGCACGGTGCTTTGAGGCAGGATGGCGAACTCCTGCATGATCAGGCCAAAGTCATGGTCGACGACCGGCTGATATGCCTCGCGCGGGTGAATCACGAACAGGCCGGTCATGCCCATGATTTCCTGCATGGGTCCATGAGAGTGGTAAAAGAAGGTGCCATCCTGGTGCAGGTCAAATTCGTAGTTGAAAGTCCCGCCGGTGGGTATCGGGTCTTGCGTAATTCCATGAACGCCGTCCATTGCGTTCGGCAATTCCAGCCCATGCCAATGCACCGTCGTCCCCTCTGGCAGATTATTGTGGACGACAATTCGCACGCGGTCGCCGGCCACGGCTTCGATCATCGGCCCCGGCATTGAGCCGTTGTATCCCCAGAAATCGAACCATTTTCCCGGCAAGACTTCGCGGCGGACGTGCTCCGCGACCAAATGGAACTCTTTGACGCCGTCTTTCATCTCCCAACGTAGCTTCGGCAGGTCGGGCATGACGACCGAGACCGGCGGCTCGCTGGCGTTGCGGTAGCCGGATACCAGTTTGCCGCGATCGGTCGGGCTGCCGATAGGACCGCCGCGACCGGGATGATGTCGAGGAACACCATCGGACGCTTGTGGCTGCGAATGTTCGCTCGCTGTGTGGCCATTGTGTTCTACTTGTGCGGTAGCAATCGTTGCCGCTCCGGCCGCGAACATGCCGACCGTTGCGCCGGCACTAGTACGAATGAAATCACGACGTGTCGCTTGCGGATCCATGGTGAGTACCTCGCGCCAAAGAAGCTAATGCCTCTATTATAGCCGGGCGGCTGCGGGCGAGGTTGGAACTCGAAGATCGCGAAAGTTCACTGCTAATCGAGCGCCGCGACAAAGAGCACAGCCGCTTGCCCTTGCGGCGTGACGCTCAGGTTCAAGAAACTCCGGCCTGATGGAGTGTTATCGTTGTCGATGACCCTTAGAGGGCAGAGAGGATCGGGCGTTTCATAGTTCAGCACGCGCGGCAGTCGGCCTTCGCGCAGCGCGAGCACGCTCGCCGCCAGCTCAACCACGCCGCCACCCGCGCCCAAATTGCCGAAAGAGCTTTTGGTCGCGGTGATGGGCACGTTGTCGGCCAGCGCGCCGAACACCTCGCGAATTGCACGAGCCTCGTCGGCGTCGCGCTCGGTGGTGCTGAGACCGTGCGCGTTGATGTGGCCCACATCGGCAGGCGTGCGGCCCGCATCGCGCAGAGCGGCTTTCATGGCTCGTGCCAATGCGACGTCGCACTTGCCGCGCAGCGCAGCGTCAGCGACGTTCGCGCTGCCCAGGCCGATAACCTCCGCATAGATCGTCGCGCCGCGCTGCCGGGCGAACTGCAACTCCTCGAGCACAACCATACCGGCGCCTTCGCCCGCCACCATTCCGGTGCGGTTCTTGTCGAAAGGCCGGCTCGCCTTGGTGGGGTCGCCATTGTCGGCCGCCATTTGTTCGGTTTGCAGCGCGTGGATGGCCTGCATCGGCAAAATCCGCGTGCCGGTGGCGCCGGCGACCATGAGATTGGCATGGCCGCGCTGGATCGTGCGGAATGCTTCCCCTATCGCCAGGTTGCCGGCCGCCTCGCGCATCGTGAGCGAGTTGTTCGGCCCGCGCAGGTCGTTGAAGATGGCGATGTGGCTGGCCGGCATGTTGGGCAGATATTTGAGCATCCACAGCGGCGCCATTTCGCCCAGACCCTCTTTGCCCCAGCGCTCAAATTCGAAGTCGCCGCCCGGCGCGCACTTTTTCATGCCTCCTTCGTAGTCCTCAGGCATCGTGAGCATGTAGTCGCTGCCCAGGACGACTCCCGACATCTCTGGATCCGGCGACGAATCGGCTAAGCCGGCGTCGGCCAGCGCGAGCTGCGCGGCGGCGACCGCCATCCGCGTCTCGCGGCACATCACCTTGAGGCCCTTCTTGATGGCCTTTTTGCGCTCCTTTTCCAGCGGGCCGAAATCGTCGATCTCGCCTGTAAACTCGCGCGCTTCGGCCGCGAATTTGAGCGGCTGGCCCGACGACGGAAGCAGCGTTGTCGCCGCCACGCCGCTACGCCTGGAAGCAAGCGCAGCCCACAGCGCGGCCGGCGTGTTCCCGAGCGGCGAGACGACGCCCAGGCCGGTGATGACGACGCGGCGATCATGCGCAGACGCATTCATAGGTGGTCAGTTTAACACAGATATCGCATCAAATCAGCCGCGACGAGAGGTTTCAGGTTTCAGGTGTCAGGTAATCAAATCTGACACCTGACACCCGACACCTGACACCTATTTCAATATCGCCCTTGAAACGATTGCTGCGGCAGCGACGCGGCGCGGGCAGTCGGCGGCTCGGGCGACGGTGCGACAACGCCGGCACTTTCGACGAACAACAGCGCGTCGGCCCGCGGCGGCGATTTGAGCATCGGCATCGCATCGGTCATCGCGTCGGTGATCGGATTGTCCTTGCTCGGGCCCGGCGTGGCCACGACGCCCATCGACAGCAGCAGCACCCGGTCAGTAGGCCAGCGGAAGCGCTCGTGCAAGTTCGACATCGTCATCTGCGGCACGTCAATTTGTATGCGCTGGTTCGGCGCCACCGGCGTGGGAATGTCGAGCTTCACGGGCAACATTTTTTCGATCTGGTTCAGCCGCAGTTTCACGACCGCGTCGGCGGAGGACAGATCCATTGCGAGTAGCGGGCTGAACTCCAGCGAAAATCCTTCCTCGATCGTTCCCATCTCAGGCTGATAGCCGGGCCAAACCGTTTGGGTGATGAGCGCTCCGCGAATGTACGACCGTGGCCGCATCGTCGAGATCACGATCGACTGGCCGTTGTTCACGAGCTGCTGCGACGAGTTGTATTCGCGATAATCGGTGCGGCGGCTTAGCTCCGAGACGAGCAATCGCGCGTTCTCCTTGGCCATGAGCCAGCCCTGCACGCCCGGCGACTGCACGGGAATCGGCGTCATCATTGTGAGCGCCTTGGCCCGCCAGTTGGGATTGCGCACGGTGGCGACGCGCAGCGTGAAGGCATACGCGCTGGCCGACGAATTGACGAAGCGGTCGACAATATCGGCAACGATGGCCTGCATCTCGGGCGTGTGATAAATGCGCAGCACCTCGCGGTTGGCGCTTAACAGTCCGACCGGCTCGGAATGCCACGCCTCGTAACCCGTTTCGCGGAGGATCCAATCGACGATTGCCTGCTCTGGCCGCGCCGTGGTGGTGACGCGAACCGTGTAGGGGCGAATATCGTACTCGCGCCACACCTGGCCTTGATCGTTCGGCAGCGTGCCGCTGCCCTTGGAAACCGCAGCGCGAGTGGGCCCTGGATTCACAGGCGCCAGCGCACCGCCGCCCTCTTGAATTGGTGTGATGTCGCTCGGGCTGCGCGAATTTGTGGCCGTTTGATCTGGGGCGGCGCTTCCATATCGGTCGCTCGCGACCGAGCTCTTCCAGCCGCCCTCATTTTGAGCCCACAGCGGCCGAACCGCCATGGCCACGGACACAGCGCACACGGCCATCCGCGGCATTGATTTGAACATCATCGGTCAGCCTCCTTGTCCCGGCACCCGCCAATCTGTTCCGAAAGGCCCCGGCGAGAAAATCCGGCGGCGGAGTATAGAAGTCGCTTCTGCGCGGAGCAAGACAGAGGGGCGGATGCTAGCGAATGTGCCGCCTGGGCGAACTCACTTTCGCCGATGCAGCCACAGAAACAAACCGCTGCAGAACGCCAGTAGCAATGCCGTCGGCTCCGGCACGGCCGCTGCGCTGAAGCTCGCCTCGGCCAGCGAGTCGCCGGCAAACGCGCTGAGGGGCGTGGCCTCGCCGATTTCCCGCTGCCATGTAAGAAAGTCGGCGCCGTCGACATCGCCGTCGCCGTCTGCATCGCCCTTTTCAAAACTGGCTTCGGATCGCGTTCCCATGTTGGACATCAGCACGTCGAGGTCGCCGCGATCGACGCGGCCGTCGACGTTGAAATCGGCATAGGGCGCCAAATGGGCGAAGGCGTCGAACTTGTAGTGGAAGAAGTCGCAGCAGCCGGGATCGTTTTCGCCCATCAGATGAAGCAGCCGGCCGCGCTGCACGGCCATGAGCTTGAACGGCTGCCCCTGGCCGTCGACGCCGCGGAAGAATAAATGATTCGGCTCACCGGGACGGAACCAACCGTTAAGGCCGCTCAAGTTGAGCGTGTCATCGGTGCTCCAAACGTACGCGAGCGGACTATCCGGCACGAGCCACGAATCCCAGCGATCGAGTTCGAATTTGGCAAAGGGCAGCCACCCAAAGTACGCGCGCGGATCAGTGCGGGCGCCAGTATGTATATCAAAGGTGCCGTAGGGAAAAAAAGTTTCCTGAATGCCCGCAAAGCCTCCGCTCACATCGAGCGAGCTGCGCGAAGGGATGAACCGGTAGTGGCGCAGCATGTCGGGCGGTCGGCGCAGATCATCGTCAACTTGCGCCGAAGCTTCGCTGCCGCTGAGCGCCGCTAGAAAGAAAAGGGCCGAGACCCGAGCCAAGAAAACCGCGCGATTCATCGCACCGCCCTCCAAACTAGTCCGCCAATAGCCTACCGCAATTGCGAGCAGCCTGCAAATTATGCGATAAGCGGCCGCATTTGTGGCGCGCGGCTGAGATCGCCTCCTGAGGAATACTCCCCGATGCGTCGTTGGCGGATGCCGCCTTTCGCATTTTGGCTATAATTAACGGCTCCAACGCAGAAACCAAAAACCGTCTAACAGAATGATTAAAACCGCCAAGAAAACCAAGATCGCCAAGAAATAACATTGGGCTTTGGGGATTTCTTGGCGCACTTGGTGTCCTTGGCGGTTTATATATTTACTGCTCCGAATCAAAAGAGACCAGCATGGTGTTACGTTTGACAATTTGCGCGGCCTCAATATTCATCGCGACGTCTGCCTGCGCCGGCGATCGGCCACCGGCCAAGACGGTCGAGAATTTCCAGTTGAAGGATTTCCGCGGTGCTGAGCACGCGCTCTCGGACTATCGAGAAAGCAAGCTGGTCGTGCTTGCGTTTCTCGGCACGGAGTGCCCACTGGCAAAGCTGTACGGGGCGCGCCTGGCGGAGCTAGCCAACGAGTACGAGCCGCGCGGCGTGCAGTTTCTTGGCGTCAACGCAAACGTCCAGGATTCGATCACCGAGATCGCCGCATATGCCCGCGTGCATGAAATTAATTTTCCAATTTTGAAGGACGTGGGCAATGAGCTGGCCGATGCGCTCGGGGCCGTGCGCACGCCCGAGGTGTTCGTGCTGGATGCTGCGCGCGAAGTGCGATACCACGGCCGCATCGACGATCAGTATGGCGTGGGCTACACGCGCGAGCGGCCGCAGAAAACCGATCTCAAAGCCGCCCTCGACGAGCTGTTGGCCGGCAAAGAGGTCACGACGCCGGAAACAGGGCCCGTCGGCTGCCACATCGGCCGAATTCGCAAGGCCGACGAAGACGCGACTGTCACCTACTCCAACCAGGTCGCCCGCATTCTGCAGAACCGCTGCATAGAGTGCCATCGCGACGGGGAGATCGCGCCGTTTGGGCTCACGGATTATGATGAGGTCGTCGGCTGGGCGCCGATGATCGAGGAAGTGGTGCGCGAGGGCCGCATGCCGCCATGGCACGCCAGCAAAAAGTACGGCGAGTTCGAAAACAACCGTGAATTGACGGATGACGAAAAGGCGGCGATCTACGCGTGGGTTGCAGCCGGCGCCCCCCAGGGCGACGCCGACCAATTGCCCGAGCCGCGAACCTGGCAGGGCGGCTGGCAGCTACCGCGCGAACCCGACTTCGTCGCCCCGATTACCGAAGAGCCGTTCCGCGTGAAAGCCGACGGCGAGCTTCGTTACCAGTGGTGCCAAATCGATCCCGGCTTCGAGGAAGACAAGTGGGTGAGCGCCGTCGAAATTCAGCCCGGCAACCGTGCTGTGGTGCACCATGTGCTCATGTTCGCCGGAACCCAGGACGATATCGGGGAGCACTTTCGCGGCGGGGCCGCTGGTTACGACGGCATTTTCGTCCCCGGCCAGCGCGTGCGGCCGTATCCCCACGGCGTGGCCCGGCGCATCGCGGCCGGATCGAAGCTTATCTTCCAAGTGCATTACACGCCCAACGGCTCCGTGCAATTCGACCAGAGCCGCGTGGGAATGCTGTTCGTCGATCCGGCAGACGTCGAGTACGAGGTGCGCACGGCCAGCGCGGTCAACAGCGATCTGCGAATCCCGCCGCACGAGGCGAATCACCGCGTGGAAGCCGCCAGCTCGCGCCTTCCAGCAAACGCTCGTCTGATGTCGCTCACGCCGCACATGCACTTGCGCGGCAAATCATTTCTCTATGAGGCTGTAATGCCAGGCGGCGAGCGCGAGCCGCTGCTCGAGGTGCCGCGCTACGATTTCAGCTGGCAAACGGCCTACCGTTTCGCCCAGCCGAAGCCCATGCCCGAAGGCGCGCGGCTTCATTGCGTGGCCCACTTCGACAACTCGGCCGACAACCTCAACAATCCCGATCCGACCAAACGGGTCCGCTGGGGCGAGCAGACATGGCACGAAATGATGATCGGGTACTTCGATTACTTGGTGCCCGTCGGCGCAAGCTCAGCGCCGACGGCTGAGGATCGGCAAAAACGACGGGCCGAGGATCTTTTTGACCGCCTCGACAAAAATGTAGACGGAAAAGTAGTTGTCGACGAAGTGCCCGGCCGATTTCAGGCATTGTTCGAGCAACTCGACAAGGACCAGGATGAAGCTCTCTCGTTGGAGGAGTTATCCGGAGTGGCATCGTTCATTCGCCAACGAGATTGACGCGCACCACGCTGTCGTCGCGCAAGGATGATCAGCGAAAGGATGCAGCCGAGCGTGGCGGCCGCCGGCTCCGGCACTGCAAAAGTAGGTCCGCCGAGCCGAGGCGGACTTGGTGCCGCTCGGCTCGTGGCACCTACGATGCGCCCAAAGTTCGTGCGCCAAGTATCGTAGCCTGGCTCGGTGCCGTCGTTCTTGCGCCACACGACGTAGTCGGCGGCGTCGACAGTGCCGTTCTCGTTATAGTCGCCGGGAACAAGCGGGCTCGACATGGGCGTAAGAAGGTACGCCGATCTGCTCCCTACGGGCAAGCCGTCGACGATGCCGTAACCGATGAATTGGCCGAGTCCGTTGCTTTGAATCGAGCGGTACAGTGCCGCCCAGCCGTTGTCGTCGAGCCCGCCCTCCACCAATTTGCCAAGATCCCAAAGGCCGTCGTCGCGCGACCAGTACAATGCACGTTCGCCAACCAGGCTCATGCCGTCGTACAGGTTGTAATAGCCCAGCACCCCGCCATCTTCGCCAAGTAACGTGGCCGAACTGAATGCGTAGCCATCGGTGCGCACGGACAGTTGAAGCGACACGGTCGCGTCCAGCACGGGATCGTGGACCCAGGCATCCTGACCCAAAGGAGTGAGGCCGCTGTAGCGAGCCGACTGCCCGATCACCTGCCCCTCCTCGTTGAGTTGGTGAGCCTGGCTATACTTGTAGCCATCGCTGCGGGTATGTTCGGCGTCAGTGAGACCAATGTTAACGGTCGTAACGCCATCGTAGAGCCACGCGGATTGGCCCCAAGAACTGCTTCCGTTGTAGCGGTTCGAGTACCCGATCACCTGCCCCGCTTCGTTAAGTTGCTGAACCTCGCTATACTTGGTGTCATTGCTACGGGTATGTTCGGCGTCGGTGAGACCGATCTTCATGGTCGCAACGCCATCGTAGAGCCACGCGGATTGGCCGATGTAGCGACCCGAATACCCGATCACCTGCCCCACTTCATTGAGTTGCTGAGCCGAGCTCGACTTCCTGCCATTGCTGAGGGTATGCTCGGCGTCGGTGAGGCCGATCTTGACGGTCGTCGCGCCATTGTAGAGCCATGCGGAATAGCCCCAAGACGTGTCGCCATCGTAGCGAGCCGAGTACCCGATCACCTGCCCGGCCTCGTTGATTTGATCGGCCAAGCTATATTTGGTGCCATTGCTGTGGGTATGTTCGGCGTCTGTAAAACCGATTTTGACAGTGGACGCTCCATTGTAGAGCCATGCGGTCCGGCCTCGATCAAATATGTTGTCGATCAAGCGATTCGAGTAGCCGATCCCCTGCCCCGCCTCGTTGAGTTGCGAGGCGTGGCTGTATTCCGGATGTTCGGCGTCGAAGAGACCAATGTTGACCGTGGTGCTGCCATTGTAAAGCCATGCCGATTTTCCCCCGTAATACTCTCCGTTGTTGCTGCGACGGTAGGATTGCCCCATCACCTGCCCCGCCTCGTTGAGTTGTTGCGCCCCGCTGGACTGGGAGCCATTAATGAGCGTATGTTCGGCGTCGATGAGGCCAATGTTGACGGTGGTCGCGCCATTGTACAGCCATGCGGATTGGCCCAAACTGATGCTGCCGTTGTATCGAGCCGAGTACCCGATCACTCGCCCCGCCGCGTTGAGTTGCTGAGCCCCGCTATACTTGAGGCCGTCGCTGCGAGTATGTTCGGCGTTGGTGAGGCCGATGTTGACGGTCATCTCGCCATTGTAGAGCCATGCCGATTGGTCCAAACTGATGAGGCCGCTGTATCGAGTCGAGTACCCGATCACTTGGCTCGCTTCGTTAAGTTGCTGAGCCTCGCTATACTTGTAACCATCGTTGCGGGTATGTTCGGCGTCGGTGAGGCCGAGTTTGGCGGTCGACGCGCCATTGTAAAGCCATGCGGATCGCCCCAAAAGAAAGCCGCCGCTGTAGCGATTTGCGTACCCGATCACCTGCCCCGCCTCGTTGAGTCGCTGGGCCATGCTATACCTCGCGAATTCGCTGTGGGTATGTTCCGCGTCGGTGAGGCCGATCTCGACGGTTGTGGCGCCAGTGTAAAGCCATGCCGATCGGCCAAAAAGAATGCTGCCGCTGTATAGATCTGCATACCCGATCACCTGCCCTGCCTCGTTGAGTTGCTGAGCCTCGCTATACTTCCTGCCATCGCTGCGCGTTTGCTCGGCGTCTGTGAGGCCGATATCGAAAATGGTGTACGTTGTGGTGCCCCCGGCTGAAGCGGCCAAAAGCAGCCAGTACAAGATGGTTGCGCAAAGGCCAGAAGAAAACAAAGGAGCCCGCCGCACGCAGGGCACTCTAGAAATGAATGGGGCATGCACTCCGCTTGGCGCATCAATCCCACGGCAGCGGTAGACGATGTCGGTTATTCTCATCGCTGTTTCACTTGCTGAATATACGTTTGTCTTTTGATGCCCGACGGAATTGGATGTGGTGCATTACGACCACCGCCCTAATACTCGATGTGACACCACTGATAGCGACCGCACGTTGGTTGAAGCGAACCGGTCCGCAGTTATCAGGTGGATTCGCGGAGCGTCGCGTAAGACTTCGCTTGATCGCTAGAGACGGGCATCGCCATGTTACCCTGGGGAAATCTTTCAGCGGAACCTCAACGGCCGCATTCTATCAGGTCGGAAGGCCCGCCACGGTGGGAATATTTCCAAGATCGGCACTTCAGTTGCCATTTGATGGTGCTGGTAGGCAAGTACGGCAATCGCGACGTTCAGAAGCTGCAAGGCGCCGTCCGTAATTTGCTCGCTGGTCGCGGTCAAATCGGCAGACTGCTTTTTTCGCGTTCTCGGCGGCGCATTTCCCGCTCGCGCTCTCTCTTGAGATGGGCCTTTTCCTTGGGCGTGAGCCGTTTGCCGGGTGCCGATTTTATTGCGCGCCAGGCCGTTGTGGGGCCGGATTGCAACTCGCGGACCATTTTCATTCGCTCGTCGTAAAGCTTGCAGGCCAAAAGGCCAGCGACTTTGCAGCCAAAACACCGCGACGAGGACACGCGATCGCGACAAGCGCTGCGGAGAGGAGCACGAGCAAGTTTGAAGGTTCCGGGACCGCACTGCTGTGCAAGCCGGCAGTGGCATCCGATCCGGCCGTGCGCCCGAAGTTGGTGCGCCAAGTGTTGTATTCGTCGTGCGTTCCGTCGGACTTCCGCCACACAACATAATCGGCCGCGTCGACGGTGCCGTTATTGTTGTAGTCGCCGGTCACGCCCATCACGGTCGGCAGATTCTCCAGCCGAACCGCGTCCAGCGCCGCCAGGTCCAGTACGCCATCATACGCGCGCACATCATCCTGGAAGCCGGTGAGCGCCGTATCCGCGGTCGGCGCCGCATCGGTGAACCCGACGCCGAACCGCGCGTCAGCTGTGCCGCCATTCGAGGTATTGCTGGAGAACACGTGGCCGGCGTTGATCGTGACCGGATCTCCGAGCTGTGCGACCGGCGTCGTCTCGTCGCCGACATAGAAGCGTGCGTTCTCCGACGTCGAGTTTCCATCGTAGGTGACAGCCAGGAAAAGCCAATCGCCGCCGCGGTCGACGATGTCCGCCGTAGCAAAGCTGAATGCGAAGTTGGTTTGTCCGCCAATAAACAGACCTATCCGGAAGTTGTCCTGGCTGCCTGGAGGAGTAAGCGGCGCGTTCATGTTCCACGAAAAACCATCGAAAAGTGTCGTGGCGCTCTGCTTGGCAAGCAGTCGAACGTTGCCGCTGCCCCCTTCGTTGTAGTGCGTGGCGCCGGTGACCTTGGCCCACGTGCTGAACGTGAAGGCCGCGAGCGTATCGACTTCGAGCGGATTGCCGCCGTCGATGATGCTGGCGGTGCCCGGCGCCGACAGGTCGGCCGCGAATCCGGGCACGCCGCCCGGCGTGTCGGTGGTGCGCGAGGCCGTGGCGCCGAAGGCGCCGTCGCTGGGCGGCGCCGCGCCGGTGTCGACCGCGGGTACCGTCCCGCCGGCCGCCTCGTCAAACGTCCAGTGCACCACGAGGTTCTGCGCGCACAAATTCGGAGCGACCCAACCCGCGGCGATACAAAGCATTCCGAGTCTCACGACGAATAATGATTGAATTCTCATCAGAAGCAATCTCCGGTTCGGGAAACCTGTCGAACGATCGTTATTTGTTCAGTCATCCCGGTTC
>DASXWB010000553.1:0-2474 GCA_036503915.1 Lacipirellulaceae bacterium
ACTAGAGCGGATCGGATACACATTCGTTCCGGCACTGCTGCCGATTCGGCCCGCCCGCTCGCGCCCATACCCTAAATGCAGCGTAACCACGTTCGCCGGCTGCCCGGGCGTAACGAGCACGGGGATGTTAATCGCTGATTGCTTCACTGCTATTTCGATTACGTCGCCATTCTTGACTTGTAACGCGTCCGCGGTGGCCGGCGCCACCATCGCCGCGTTGTCCCAAGTTAACGTGGTGAGCGGCCGAGGCAATTCCTGCAGCCAGCCATTGTTGGCGAAACGGCCATCCCACACAGCCGAATCCGGCTGAAAGACGACGCTGATCCCTTCTCCCTCTGGGAGAGGGTTCGGGTGAGCGCTTTCTGCTGAGGCATTCTCACCCCGGCCCTCTCCCAAAGGGAATGGGCGCCTGAGTTGCTCGCCAAGAGCCGCCACGAAATCTGCGCGGATCGTCGGCTGCGCGGCCGGCGAACCTGTGTTGGCAATGATGCCATCGTGCAGCGCCTGTTGCCATGCCAGGTCGACGCCTTCCCCTTCGGTGCTTTGCGCTCCGAGCCGGTTCCGCCAGTACGCTTGAACAATCTCGTAGCTGCTGGCCGCTGCATTGCCCAACAATGTGGCCAGCACTTCGTGCAGGCTCTTGCCGCTTCGCAGGGGCGTAACAAGCGGCTGCACGATGGACGCCGTGCCGTTCCCCGCGCGCGTGTCGCTCCACGATTCCAAAAAATGCAGTTCGGGAATATGCCAGCGGCAGCGTGCCGACGTCTCATCTTCATACTGGCTCAAATGAACTGTAAGTGGCACCTTTTCAAGCGCGCCAGCGAAGTTGAAATCAGCCGGCGCGTTATAAACCGGGTTGCCTGCAAGAATCACGAGCGCCTCGACTTCGCCGGTTCGCATCGAGTCAACGAGATTGCGCAGAGAATCGACGTGCGGCTCCGCCCGAGCGCTGATCGGCTCGACATATTCAACCACTCCGGGGACGTTTCCCAGCGTCGCGTTGATCCAATGCACGGCGGCGTGCACATACGCCGGTTGGCTGCGACCGGCAATCACCAGACCGCGGCCGCGGGCCTGCTGCAAATCGGCAGCGACCGCGTTCAACCATGCCTGCGGGATTTGATCGCCCGCGCGCGAGGCGATCCCGGCAACTTCACTTGCCTCGAGTTGCAGACCCAGTGCTTCGGCAAGGCGCAGCGAAAAGGCCGCTGCGGCCCGGGGTGCCAGTGGCAAGCGGTGGTCGGCGGCCGCGCCGGTTACCGTCAAGCTCGATTCCACGACGTACAACCGGTTCATCGAGGCCGCGCTTCCTCCGCCCGTGCTATCGACCCGTCGCCGGTTCGCGAACCCGCGCGCATGCTGCAAATGCATCGGCCCTTCGGCAAGAAAGTCGGCATCCAACGACACGATCACGTCGGCAGCTTCGATCCGATAGATTGTTTGCACATCGGCGCCGAACGCCAGCCGACTGCCCAGCAGCTCGTTGTCGTGATTGATCGGTTCATACTGATGCCAGGCGGCATTGGGATATAGCTCGACTAGCTGCCTCAGCTGATCCGCGAATGTCGGCGAGACGACCGTCTCAGTAAGAATCCGCAGGCCACGGCCACCCGCTTCAGCAAGCGTGCTGAGCATAGCCTGCAGTTCCGCGGCGAAAGTCCCCCAGGTGCTGATCTGCCCGTCGCGCAATACTGTCTGCGACCGGTCAGGATCGTATAACGAAAGCACCGATGCCTGCGCGAATGCGTCGGTCGCGCCGAAGCGCACTCGGGTCCCCTCAGGCGCTGAGGCCATGATTTCTGGCACCGCCGGATGAAGCGGATTGCCTTCGAGCTTCACCGGCCGTCCCATGAGGCTCTCGCCCAACAGGCCGATGCTCGCGCCGTCGTGTGTAATTGCCGTCGCATAGTACAATGGCTTCCCCGGAACAATCTGCTCAGGCGTTTGTACAAAGGCAACAATCTTCTCTTGCGGCTGCTCGACGCAACCTTGCAAACCTGCCAACGCCAGCGACGCACCCATCAATTGCAAAAACTGCCGCCGCGTTGCGCCGTCAGGCAATCGGTTCGCGTACTCAGGAAACTCTCGGCGCAGCGCAACAAAGAACGCGTCGTCGCCCTCCAGCTCCTCAAGACTCCGCCAGAATTGCTTGCCGTCGGAACCGCGCCGCGGCCCGTCGCATGCGGTGTCGGATTGCCGAGAATTCGAATCCATGGCTAGCGGTGACACACTGAACAATCGGTCTTGCGCTGCACGTGATACGCTTGGGCCCAATTCCTCTCCGCGACCTTTGACTCATTAGCCAGGGCAGGGGCGGGGACGGCGGCGGAGGCAAACACTAATTCCCGCGGTCCAATGAACCGTTCTGGCTCCCGGTGGCACTCCAGGCACCACTCCATGTGCAGTGTCGCCTCGCGATGCATGAGCGGCATCTGGTCGACCTGGCCGTGGCAAGTTGTGCAGCTGACGCCTTT
>DASXWB010000554.1:0-6510 GCA_036503915.1 Lacipirellulaceae bacterium
CTTGAGGCCCTGAATATCCTCCTCTCGCAGCGGCTCACGTGATGCACACAGTTCGTTAGGCATCCTCCTAACATGCGCTATCGAATCGCATCGCGCAAGTTAAAATAGGAAAGCGCAAATAGCGTGCCGAACAGGCATGGCTTTTTCCATAATTTGCACGCCAAAGTGCGTAGTCCGACTGATCGACTACTCCGTCGCCGTTGCCGTGGGCATCCACATAACTTGCAAAATCGTCCGACCTGCCGTTTGCTTTGCGCCACAAGATTAGGTCGGCGGCGTCGACCGTTTTGTTGCGATTGAAGTCGCCCAAGAGAAATTCGATCGGCTGGCACTCGAACGCGCCGATATCGATCCGTCCGCCGTACACGCGCGTGAACTGCGCCCCGCGCTGATCACCGAGGGGCACGCCGTCGACGCCGGCCCGCGCCGCCGGATCGCCCGCATTGAGCGCGGAGCTGTCAGGTAATAGCGCATGCGTGCGCGTCGGCCCGCCGTTGTCGGCGAGCGGACCTAAACGAGGATTTATCGGAGTTGATCCACCAATGAGATTTCCGTTTTCATCCGGATGATCGATCGGTGTCGCCGCAAGACCGCTTCCGACATTTGTTCCTATGAGACTGTAGCGCGGCTCGAGCACAGTGCCAATAAAACCGGTGATGTCGGGCGCAATGGAGGAACGGTCTCTGTTCGCAGCGACGATCGTATGGTCGAGCCGTGCCCGCCCGCGCGCCACAAAGATACCGCCGCCCGTTCCACCAGCCACACTGTCGAAATTCGAGAAATTCGACGTGATAGTGGAGAACGTAAGTGCCACAGTGATATCATTCGGCGCCTGGATAAATACACCGCCGCCGTTCTGGTTCGCCCCGTTTCCAGTGATGGTGGTGTTTTCCGTAAGTACATTGTCGTTATTACTAAAATGGTAAACAGCAATGCCTCCGCCATGGGCATCTGCTGTATTCCCTGAGATCGTGCTTTGGATAATCCTTAGATTTGCTGCAGTACGGATGGCACCCCCTGAAGTGCCTGCACGATTCTCAATAAAGCGGCTATCCTTTATGAACGCGTGAGTGCCCATCGTCGGGAGATTAAGCGCGTAGAGTCCGCCGCCGGCTGCGCCTGCAACGTTGCTTGAGAACGTAGTATTGAGCAAATTGACGGTCACCAAATAAGCTCCGCCGCCGTCACGGGTTGCCTGATTTCCAATGATTGAGGAATTGCTGATTTCGGAATTGCTTGAAGTGCTTCCGCCGGGCTGGACATACAATCCGCCACCATTTTCGCCGCGGTTATTGCGAATAACGCTCGCATTAATCGTCACTGGTCCGCGAGAAAAAATTCCGCCGCCGTCGTGGATGGATTCGTTATTCTCAACGGTGCTGTTTTCGATCGATAACATATGACTGAGCAATACGGCCACACCGCCGCCGTAACGCGCCATGTTTTCACTGATCTGGCTGCCAACGATGGAAATCGACGCATTGATGCCGAGGATTCCGCCGCCGTAATCGTTTCGGCCCATCGCCGAATTGCCGGTTATACGCGACGATATAACTGTCAATCGTCGATCTCGAACGCTTATTCCACCGCCGCCTGCATTGGAAAACGCGGAATTGTTCGTGATTGCAACGTCGCGAAGCGTCAATTCTGTGAACGTCCGGATTCCACCGCCCGTGCCTTCTACATCTCCGCCGGTGATGGTCATGCCGGCAAGCGATGAATGGAAAGATCCTAAAGGGGGGGCCGGTTCAATCGTAAACACCCTACTGCCATCGCCGTTGTTTACTCCTGGCGTTGGATCGTTGCCGCTAGCGTCGATGGTGAGCAGCTCGGCGCCAGGCCCTTCGATCGCAGCATTGCCTTTGACATGAAGATGGCCAAGCGTGAGCAAAATTGTGGCTTCGCCGTTTGTGAACAAAGTAGGATCGAAGCGGATCGTGTCGTCGCTGGGGTAGAGGTTGGCCAGCTCGATGGCTTCGCGCAGGGAGAGGTCACCGCGACCATGGTTGTCGTCCAACTCGTCGGAAAGCGTGTCGACGAGCAAGTTCAGGTCGCTTGCTTCTTGAAATTCAAAGGCGCCGATATCGATGCGGCCGCCCACGATGCGCGCAAACGGTTCGCCGCGCTGATCGAATTGCGGCACGCCCTCGGCGCCCGGCTGCGCATTTAGATTGCCCGCGTTGATGGCCGGGCTGCCGAGCAAAAGCGCATGGGTAAGCGTCGGTCCGCCGTTATCGGCAAGCGGGCCAAGCATTGGATTGATATGTTCGAAATTGCCGCCGCCAACCAGGTTGCCGTTTGCATCCGGTGTTTCGATAGATCCGGAATGCAGCCCACTGTCCTCGCTGTCGCCGATCAAGCTGTAATCTGCCGTGATTGGACCATTGGGCCCGCGATGAAGATCCGGCCCTTGCGGCGCGGTATTGCTCGCAACAATGGTGTGGCTGAGTGCGAGCGATCCGACGTTGGAGAACGCACCGCCGCCTGCAACAACCGCCTGGTTCTCCGTTATAGTTGAATGATCGAGCGTTGTATTCGAAATCGCCCAAACGCCTCCGCCACGCGCGCCGGCCGAATTGCCGCTGAGGGTGCTATTGGTCACCATCGAATCGACGTGGAGCCGAAGACCGCCGCCGTTCACGGCGGCCGAATTCTCAAGGATCGTGGAACCAGAGATCGCGACAGGATCGGCATCTGCGAATAAACCGCCGCCATCGCGGCCGGCTATGTTCATGCCGATCATAGTGTCAGTAACAGAAAGTCCAATCGCGCGACTGCTGGCCTTCGCGGCAATGCCGCCGCCGTCTTGTCCAGCCGAGTTGCCGTGAATGTTGCTACTCGCAATCGTGGAGCCGAAAACCACGGCGTAAATGCCTCCGCCGGAGCCATTGGCCGAGTTGCCTGTGACGGTGCTTTCAATGAGGTCGAAGCGGGCGCGGCTGAAGATGCCGCCGCCATGGCCACGAAACGGGGTGGTCGAGGACGCAATATTCTCTTCAAAAACACTATTGCGAATGACTGCAGGGGTAGAATTTCCGACCTCCGCGTTCAAAAAGATTCCGCCGCCCATTGACTGCCCAAAGCCGTTGGCGACATTGCGTCGAAAGATACTGTTCGAGATCTGCACATTTCCGAAGGCGAAAAGCCCGCCACCACTTCGCGCTGCGTTCTCGACAAAGCTGCAACCATCGATCGTAACGCTGCCGGTGGATCCGAAAATGGCAGCTCCGCCGCCATCGTTATTGCGGGCCACATTACCGATGAAATTGCTTCCCCGGATCGTTGCGGCCCCAGAGTTGGACGTCATCAAACCTAAACCGCTGCCGCCGGTGTGGCCAGAGAACGTGCTCTCGCCAATAAGCGCGGTAGCTCCATTGCGTAACGTTAACTGCAGCCCCATCGCCGACATGTTGTTGAATACGGTGGTTCGGAGTATTTCGACGGGACCATTGAAGCTTTCAACGATGGCGCCGCCGCCGGCATTATTGGAAATTGTCGAGTCCAATATTCTTGTCGCGGCGGGAAAAGCACTCGTTTGAAATGACCTCGCATAGATGCCGCCACGTCCGGCGACATTGCCTGAAATTTCGCTATTGCGAATGGTCAAGCCAGCCAAGGCCGCAACGCCACCGCCGCGCGTTGAGAGCCCGGCAGTAAGACTATTGTCTACAACGCGACTGTTTTCGATGACGAGCGGCGCTGTCGCATAGACACCGCCTCCTGACGAAAATCCGGCTACGGCCGCATTTCGCTCGACTACGACATCAGAGAGATTCAAATTCTCAACCGCGGCGATGGCGCCCCCGTTGCCGGCCGCGTCACCACCCGTCAAACGGACGCCGTTGATCGAAACGTCGATTCGGCTTTCGTCTTGCCCGTCATCGATGTTAAAGACGCGGCTGTCATCGGCATTATTCAAGTCGGGCGTGGGGTCGTTGCCGCTGGCGTCGATGGTCAGCAGCTCGGCGCCGGGGCCGTCGATGGCGAGATGGTCGGTAATCGCCAGCTCGCCTTGCGTGAGTAGTATCGTCGCCGGGCCATCGTGGCCGAAGTCGAAGTTGATTGTGTCCGGGCCGGCGACGAGATTTGTGGCGAAGATCGCTTCTCGGAGCGAGGTGACGTTATCGTCGAATTCGACCGTGTCGAGCTCTGTGTTGACCGTCACCGTGGCGAGCAGTCGGCGGTCTTCGAGCGGTTCGACTTGGAGACGCCGGTAATTTAGTGCTCCGCGAAGTCTTTGCAGCTGCGAAGACCGGGCCTTGCGATGAGCAGTGTTTTTTCGCTGAGGTTGCTGCCTTTTCTGCCGCATGTTGCGCCGTGAAGTGCTTTCAGACACGCATTGCCCGAGGTTGCTGTCTGGATCGCCATTGTACCTCTTTATCGAGACCGCAGCCAAACATTATTCCGCACGAAGTTAATGTCGTTTAAGAAGACGGCATTGCCGCGCGCAGCTCGGCGATCATCTCGCGAATTGCCGTTTCGACCGCTTCCTGCCAGCGCCCGGCGCCGAGGCGTCCGGCGTACTCAGGCCGCTCGTGCGCGAAGATGATGCCGCGCGAATTGTTGACGACCGCTCCCAAGCCGCGCGTATCAAACGCCGCGGCCACATCAGCCGCCGTGCCGCCTTGGCTCCCATAGCCCGGCACAAGAAACCAGGTGTGTGGCATGGCCGCCCGCAGCTCGGCAAGCTGCTCGGGATACGTCGCGCCGACGACTGCGCCGACGAGACCGTAGCCGCATGCGCCCGCCGTGCCGGCGGCCAATTGTTCGACGTGGTCGGCGACACGGCGGTAAAGTGTCTGCCCGTCGCACACGAGATCTTGGAGCATTCGGCCGCCGAGGTTGGACGTCTTCACGAGGATGAACACGCCGGCTCCGCGCTGCTTCGCCACTTCGACGAACGGCGCAAGGCTGTCCTCGCCAAGGTACGGGCTCACGGTGAGCGCGTCGGCGTTCCATGCGCTCTGACCCCGGCCAAGATAGCCACGCGCATAGGCCGCGGCCGTGCTGCCGATGTCGTTGCGCTTGCCGTCGACGATGACAAGCAATCTTTGCCGCTGCGCGTGTTCGATCACTCGGCTCATGGCGTCCATTCCAGACGGGCCAAGCTCCTCAAAGAAGGCGGCTTGCACCTTGACCGCCGGCACCAGCTGCGCGACAACATCGACGACGCCATTGCAGAAATCGGTGTACGCCACCGCCTTCGCCTTCCACGAATCGGCGCCCGTGGGATGGAAGTCAGCGGGCAGTTGCTCCCAGCGGGGATCCAAGCCAACAACGACGGGGCTAGCGAGTCGCTGGACGTGAGCAGCCAGTAAATCAACGAAGTGGCTAACCAACGATTATTGCTCCTCGGCAAGCTTAGCGTGCCCGTCGCCCGGCAAGTTCGTGCGTGGCACTGGTGAAGTGCCTCGGCTATAATTTCCCAGGTCCGGCCACTCACAGCCGTGGCAGATATCAATATATTGGCGTAGTCGTCCCGCAGCGACCCTCCACTCAAGGCGGTATAAGTATGGCAGAAAAGTCGTTGGAAGATGAAAATCTACCGTCTGTGTCCAAGCAAGCCGCGGGCGGCATTACCGGCGCGGTTCTCGGAGGCATGGTGGCTGGACCGGTTGGGGCCGTTGCCGGAGGCGTGGCTGGGGCGATGGTCGGACGTTCCGCGGCGAAAGGCAACAAGCCGATTAAAAAGGCGGTCGACAAAGTTCGCGCAACACTGCGCCGCGACAAGATAGATGCGACGACGTCTTCATCGCGCGCGGCGAAGAAATCGAAGAAAAAAGCGGCTGCAAAAAAGCCGGCGATAAAGAAGTCGAAGAAGCAATCGAAGCAATCTGCCTCGACCAAAGCGGCAGCCGCGCCAAAAGGCACGCGAAAGGTGAAACGCAAAAAGAAAGCAAAGCGCTAAAGGGGGACTCAAAACAAAAACTTCGGGCCCGGCGCCGCTGATTGCGGCGTGCCGGGCATTCTCATTGGCCAGTTGATTCGCCGTGCTGCCCTGGCTTCGCTTGCGGTACAGTCTCCGGCCAGTATCGCGGACGCAGTGCATCGTGAACTTTGCATAGACTCCACGGCTTTATTGCAGACGTACTCGACTTCCCGCTGCGCTTCAAGTAGACCTGCATCTCGCCGACGTAGAAGCTATCAACCGTCCACGTGAGCGGCGGCAATATGCTCGCAAGCCTATCAGCGTCCGTATCGCGGCGATTTTCAGTTGACCATGCAAAGTGGGCAGCAACCTTATCGCGAAAAGCCATAACTTCGGGAATCACTTTCTTTGCATACTCGTATGGCAACGGTCGCGTCGAATCCCCTCGATAAGCAATCGCACCAACGGTGCGCACGTAGTTGCACAATGAAACTGCGTACCAGTGGAAGCTACACGTCAACAGCGGTTTAGGCACGCCGTCGAAAAACGGAGCGCTTCCGCTGCTAAAGAATTGAACACCTTTGCCGAGATGCTGGCCTATGCCATCGTCAATTCGCTTGGCTTGCCGGTAGGGGAACTAC
>DASXWB010000555.1:0-3614 GCA_036503915.1 Lacipirellulaceae bacterium
TCTTGGCGTCCTTGGCGACTTGGCGGTTTTTTTCATGGCTTAAGGACCGCCTTCACAATCTTGCCGCTATGCATCATCTCAAACGCCTCGTGCCACTTGGCCAGCGGCCAGATGCCCCCGGTGATTGGCCGCACGTCGAGCGCGCCCGTGGCGATCAATCGAATCACGCGCTCCCAGATTGGCCAGTTGTGGCTGAAGCTGCCCTGCAGCGTCACGTTCTTTTGCACGAGCATATCGAGCGAGAAGCCAAGCGGCTGCGGACCCCAGCCGACTTTGCTGATCCAGCCCGCCGGCCTCACCAACTGCAGTGCCGTCATCAGCGAACCGCTGGCCCCCGTGGCATCGACAACGCCATCGGCGCCCAAACCATCTACGGCCCGCGCCCAATCGGTCGCATCGCCCACAAGCGTCTCGCAGCCGTATTGCTCCGCAACCGCAAGCCGCGCGCGGTCATTCTCTAGTCCCACGACCGCTACGCTGGCCCCGCATAAGCGGGCGATCGCGCCGCTCAAAACGCCGATGGGGCCCGGCCCCAAGACGACAATGCGGTCACCCGGCCGAATGCGCACGTTGCTCACTACCGCGCTATACGCGACGCAGCACGGCTCGGTGAGGGCGGCCTGTTCAAACGTCAAACCATCCGGCATGCGGTGCAGAATCCGCGCCGGCACCGGCACGAAGCGGCGCATGGCGCCGTCAATCGTCGCGCCATAACCGCGCCGATTTGGATCGAGGTTATACAGCCCTTGCCGCGAGAGCGCACTATTGGGATCAATCACAGCGTGCGTTTCGCTTACGACGCGGTCACCTTCCTGCCATCCGGCAACCGCGCGGCCAACTTCGCGAATTACCCCGCAAAACTCATGACCCAGCACGACCGGATATTTCATCGGCCAGCTCTGCTGCCCCGTCCACATGTGCAGGTCGCTGCCGCACACGCCGACGGCCTGCACCTCGAGCAGCACCTCATCGTCGCGAAACGCGGCGCGCGGAATCTCCCGCAGCTCAACGCTGTGCTTCTCGGGCGCGTAATTAACAACTGCTAAATCCTGCATAACCTTTTAAAGATCGAAGCCTTTAGTTTCACGCAGAGGCGCAGTGGACGCAGAGTTATTTTCATAAATCGCGATACTCGCTCTCCGCGTCCTCTGCGCCTCTGCGTGAAACTTATAATGAATGAATTACGAAGCGCGGCGACCGACCGGCACGTCGCCGTAGTTGTGCACTTTCTCGCAAATCATCCGCAGCGACTCTTCCAGGTTGCCGCTGGCCGTCTTGAATGCGTCCGCGTCGATCACTAGCGGCGCGCCGAGCACCACGAGCGGGGCGCCATACTCGGGCGCCTTCACGGCCTGCTCTAGGGACAAGCCTCCCACGGCCTGCACCGGCACGCTCACTGCCGCCACCACTTCCCGAAGCTGATCGAGCGGGCTGGGCATGCGCTCGCCGCGGGCCGCGATGCCACGCCGTTCATCATAGCCAATGTGATGGATCACGTAATCGCAGCCGAGGTCCCCAAGCTGCCGCGCGCCGACCACCATGTCGTCGCAACCTAGGTTGTCGCCCATCACTTTGATGCCGAAATCGCGGCCGGCTTGCACCACGCAGCGAACGGTTTCCTCATGCGCGCGGGCCATCACCACAACGTGCGTCGCGCCGGCCTTGGCCATCACTTCGGCCTCCAGATAGCCGCCGTCCATCGTCTTCAGGTCCGCGACGATCGGCGTCTCTGGAAACCGCTCGCGCAGCGCACGCACCCCGTGCATCCCATGGGCGATGATGAGCGGCGTTCCGGCCTCCAGCCAATCCACTCCGGCGCGCAAGGCCATCTCAGCCGTCGTGATCGCTTCCTCGATCGACAGCAGGTCCAGCGAAATTTGTACGATAGGTCTCATCGCGGAGTTGATCGGGGTCGGGAGTCTTCAACCATCGCCAGCGCGATCGGCGTCGCGCCGTCTTTCGTTCAGCATCCATCCAACGGCCTCAACTCCCGACCCCTTCGGCACGTCACGCCACGAAGGGGTCGGGAGTCGTTGGGTGAGCCGCGGCGGAAGCCTATTCGTCACATGTATCAATTGTCATGGCAAAGCATCTTCAAGACTCCCGACCCCCGGCGTGCGCTAATAGTGTAGGAAATTAGTTCAAAAGCTCAAGCCGTTGCGGCTGCGCGTCGCGGCGCGAATTGTAAAAAACACTGGGAAACTGTGCGTTTCTGAATGTTTCGCCCGCGCGTCGGCCGGTGAACAAATCTTGTTGCTATCGCCTATCGCGAGGTGTTAGAATTAGGTTTTTCAGTCATGGTTGGGAGGCCGCTGGTCGTGGGGGACGGGCGGCTTGTGCGATGATCGAAGCCGACTGGCAGGGCGCGTCCAGCTTCCTACTTTTCGTGGTTGACTTTTCGCCTGGCGAGACGGTTGGCACACGCCATCTGCTGTCGAATAATTCATTGACCTAAGCTGGCGCTTCGCCTTGTGCACGTGCCAGCGGGTGATTGGGAAGTGACGTCGCATTTTGTGGGGTCGCGTTAGCAGACCGACTTTTCAAACCAAGATCCCTCAGAAAAGGTGCCGAACATGGAGTGCAAATTCAGTCGGAGGGTCATTCGACAATCTCGCGGCGCAAATCAGCGCGGCTTTACACTCGTAGAGCTTCTGGTTGTAATCGCCATCATCGGCATCTTGGTTGCGCTGCTCCTGCCGGCGATCCAGGCGGCACGCGAAGCGGCACGCAGGACGCAATGTCAAAACAACCTTAAGCAGCAAGCGCTCGCCTTATTGAACTACGAAAACACCAGAGGCGAGTTTCCGCCAGGTGTGATTCGAGATGGCTCGTACAATACGGGCGGCCAGTACTACCATGGCTGGACGCACGATATCATGCCCTATTCAGAAGACGTCGCGTTAAGGGCACTCTATGTTGAGGACGTTCCCATTCACTCGCCTCCGTCAAACGATCCGAAGGTCATGAAAGCGGTCCAATTCCGCGAGACTTTTGTGCCGCTATACCACTGCCCATCCGACAGGGAACATGAGCTCGGAAGGCCCGAAACCGGACCGAATAATAGTAATCTTCGCGTTCTTTTCCGCACCGGTTCATATCGCGGCAATGCCGGCCGCACCGATGGTTGCACGACATGGGACTTATGGGAGGATCTACCTGCACCGGGCGAAATCAAACGCAGTGGCATTCACCGGGGTTGGCGTGGACCGCTTTACGCACTCCTCGGGAAGGATGTACCGGTGCCAACTGATTCGCGAGGCACACTGCAGCCCTGTATGATAAAGCACATTACTGACGGTACGAGCAAGACGCTTCTCGTCGGCGAATATACCAACAACGACTTCACGCCACGACGGACTTTTTGGGCGGACACCTATAGCAGCTATGCGCTGTCGCAAACAGCCGCCCAGCCGCGCGTCTTTTTTGGCGACTATCTAAAATGCCCGGGCGATTCCGGGTGTAGCGGAGCACCGGATTCGCCAACGTATGGAACGTCCGGTCGCGTTTGCAAACGCAACTGGTGGAGCATGCACCCCAGCGGCATGAACGTGGTCCTGTGTGATGGCTCGGGCGATTTTCTCTCGTTCGACACGGACGTGCGACGCTTTGCGGCC